>NZ_JAKUDW010000151.1:0-9246 GCF_022662595.1 Bacillus cereus group sp. BfR-BA-01524
AGACAGAAAATACAAGTGCCAATGTGGGTTTGAGAAACATCGTGATATCGTTGGGGCGATGAATATTCGCTACGCAACTGTGGTTGGCGGTAATAGTCAATCAGCCTAAGAGCCTATATGGTCTGTCTTAGGAGGGGTGATGGCACACCCTCATCTTGAAGGCTGTTCAAAACAGAAATGGACTGCGAATGCTTAGTCATTCAAGAATCCCATCCCGTTACACCGTAAGGTGTAGGACTTGCGGCTTTAGCCGTGGGAGTGTCAACAAGTTTATTATAATAATGTGTTGGTATCCTTTTTTGTCCACTAGGGTTAGGGGCTATATCAAAAGCATCATAAATTGTGTAACTATATATACTTTGTTTTGCTTGCAATGTAAGATTATTATAGGGTATCCCATTTATTTCATACACACGTTCTCTATTTGTTAACGCTTCTAAAGGAATTGAATGTTCATCGTCATTTAAGTCACCTAGTATTACAATTGGAATGCGGTTATGCGTTTGTAATACGTTTGTTACGTCATGATATAAAATTGTTGTTTCTAAACCTCTCTGTAATAAGGAGGCTATATGTCCTTGGGATCTGCTTCTTAGTGTGTCCAATACGATTTTATCCCACGCTTCGTTAGGTATAGAATCGGGAGCTTTAATTACGGGACGCTTAGATTTTAAGTGAGCCACATAAAAAATAATGTCTCCAATATCTTGAATATTTATTTTTGCTTTGATTGGTGTTCGACTAAATTTAAAATCATGTGTTATAGGGAGATCGTCTCTAGTGAAAGGTGGGACTATTACTGGATCTACAGAAGTAATAGGGTATTTTGAACCAATTGCAACTACAGGAGAGGTATATACTTTATTGTTTGCTGGATCTGTAGTTGGCATCTCAACTGTTGAGAAATAAGTAAATCCAGCCTCTTTAATTAATTCTCTTAGAGCATCGACACTAAATACTTCTTGAAAACCTATAACATCACAGTTCATATTTAAAAGTTGGTCTTTTATCCATTTCTTCTTACTTTCCCATGCTTCGCTTGAATAAACTGAACCAGGCTTATACCATGCCATGGGTGGTTTGGAAAATTGATATAAGTTAAATGTTCCACAACGAATTTGCATAATTTTCTCCTAAATTTATTTTTAAATCTTACCTACAATATGATTTTGTATTCTTAGCTATAGATTGTAATTAATAGCATGTTTTTATTTATCCTTTTTTTAACATAGGATTTCTTCTTTAAAATGTGAAGGGGTGAAACACCTATTTTAGCGGAGAGATGAATCTTGGTAGGCATAAGCCTACATGTAATTTAAGAAATTGAGTGTCTTCAATTAGAAAATTTCTGATATAGTGGTGTAGTATAAGAATTTTTAAGGTAGCTCTTAAGAGTAGAGTGCATTTATATTAAAAAAATCTTGATATGAAAATCTAAATTGTATAATATATAGGTATATTATTATTGCGTTTAATTTTGTTTATTCCCACACCTTATGTGTTGTGGTTGAGTTGTAGAAGCAAGTTTTGTTCTTGTTTCAATTGTGAAAGGGCTTCTTTGAGCCGATTAGTGCACATATAGCTTGTTTTGCTATGCACATTTTTAATCGACTTGAAGAAGCCTTTTTATGTTGTTTTCAAGTTTGCAGGTGGGGTTATTTATGATTCATAACATAACAAGATGAAAAGAGATAATGTTTGAATAGTATTAGTTGATCCAAAGAGTAATCTAAAGTGCCGAATGATCTATTTACTGATATAGATAAGTTAGCGGAGAGTACGATTGAAGAACTACGATTTTAATCATGTGAAGGTAGTTTATACAGGGGAAAAGGAAGAACTAAGTGATAGGAATACTTGGATCTTCCTTTTTTATTGCAACTAGAGATTTAGAATGAATGATTGTGCATATAAAAATGATTTAGCGGAAAAATTTTATTTAATTTCAATACATAGAAGAAAAAGGAAAAAAACAAATTCATAAAGGGCTAGTTGAAGTACGATTATAAAAATTGTTCTTTTTGTTAAATAGTGAAAATTAGAAGCAGAAGAGATAAAAGCGTTAAAGTGGACTGAAAAAGTGACAGAAAGAGAACAAGGACTAACATTAGTTATAAACATATCTAATAAGAAGTGCTATCGGATTTATACAGAAGGAGGAATATTACTAGAAAATATATGAATGTATGTAAAATTTGAGATGAATCCACCCAATTTCTATACATTAGTTGAATGAAATAATAGATAACTCAGGATTATCCAACATCCCTTTCTTAGTTAAATTTTCTTAGATAAATAGCATGAAATATAGTATGTTCTCACTCATTTTTATAAGGATAAAATATCATTTTATTTTTATAAAAATGAGTGAAACAGAACGATTCACCATAAAAGAATATTCGACTATAATGAAACGTTGTACGTCATTGTAATATTAAGATGTTTTAAGATTAAAGTGATTATTAGTCATAAAATATGAGTTTCGAGACCTCAGCAAAATATTGCAATGCTTTATATACATGAGATTGTAAAAATTATTTTATTAAAATTACTGGAGGCTGATGAAATATGATAATAGATCATATAAGCAACAATGTAGTAAAAAAATTGGAACAAACGGTGCGCTATGAAAAGAAACAGGTACAGGTATTACGTGTATGTAAAAGTAGTTCTAATATGCACGCTTACATGATTTTCCCAGAATTCTCAGAGGTTAAAATTTCAAATACCGAACTGGATGAATATATAGAAAATCTTTCAACAAGTCTGAAATATGTAATTGACCGCAAGTTAAATCAGCAAGAAATTGAAAAGCAAAATCATTCTTTCATTATGACGTGCGCAGTTGAGGAAGATGGTGTTATAGATGATGAAACTATTCATTTTAATACGACGTATGTTAAGCCACCTACACTTGCGAGTAAGGTATTTAAGCTAGTGTGTGGTTTAGGAAATCGTTTGAATAGCTTAAAGGAGTTACATATAACAGTATTAAATAATTATATTAATCGAATTGAAATAGAGTTTTATAATGAAAATGAAATATATGTAGCCGTAGAAAAAGAAGAAATTGCAAATGCGATTATGGGGGCATATACAAAAGCCAATATCTATTATTCCGCAGATCTCCGTTATGTTGCAGAAGGAAATGAAATCAAATTAAAGAGCATTAAGCCAAAATTAGCGGGTGATGTGTTGTGAAGCGAGAAAAGAGGATGATTGGAGTTTTATGTACATTTGTTTTTATGATCTTAGTACTCATACCTTTACATACAGCTCATGCATCTGTAAAAGTGGATTTTAATGAATTGAAAGGAAATGATGTTTCTTCATCTTTTAAAGAAGGATTAAACAATCGAACAAAAACGACAGAGAAAGACGATTCATTTGGATCATCAATTATACAAAAAGTTGAGGGTATGTATGCACCAGCTTTTAAAGTAGGGGTAAATATCTTTTCTATCTCTTTCATATTAGGTGTTATTGTCATGGTTATGGCGTTAATTACAAAGAATGGTCAATGGATGAAATGGGCAACAGGGAGTATGATTTTCTCGTTCGTTAGTATGATGGCGATGAGATTAAGTGTATATTTCTTATTTAGTTCGGATGTATTTTCGTTTATGAACATTTTTACGGATTTTTTAGACCTGTTTAAATCAACAGCACTTATTTTTACACCCTTTATGTTAATTGCAGGAATTCGTTTACGAAGAATTCATGAGAGTACAAAACAACCTGAGTATTATCGTTGGTCTAATCGCGTTATAACGGGATCTTGTTTACTATGTATGTTAGCCGTACTGGCTCCATGGTTATTTGCGAATATGTAAAGAAATATATATAGATGCAAAAGGTACTGAATGTTCATTCAGTACCTTTTATCTACCCATCTGATTTTTCCTTTCGTATTCTGCAAATATCTCCTCTGATATAGGGGATAATTCGTTCGATTTTTAATCGTTTTTTTGTTGTAAAGGATTTCCATTTGTAGAATGAACACTCCTTGTAGTAGAGCTGGTATGCCTACAAAACAGACGAGGAAGATAGAAACTAAAATAATATTTTACTTAGAAAAGTATTTCACCTGTTTAAAAATGACTTAATTTATTTTGAAAGGATTGCTTGTTTTGAAAAGAAATCAAGAATATGCCGCTTTACGAAATTCTATCTTGATAGGTTGGCTGCTCACAATTATTGCTATGGGCCTATCTATCTATTTTTCTTCTATTGTATATTTACTAATTGGATGTTTCATTTTGTCATTGAAATACGGATTAATGGGCACTATAAAAAATGTAGAAAAGCGTTTGCCAACCTGGGCTAATTTTGGAGTAATTGAAAAGCCAGTGAATCGGAGGGTGACAAGACCGTTTCAATTTCAGGGCGGACTCATTGTTTCATTAGCATTAGGATTCATAGAGATGGTGATAAAAGGTTTATGTATCTCATATTATATTTTAGGATTAGAAACTCATGTATATCGTTTAATGCGTAGAAATACAAGAGTGTGAAAAGGAGGCTTATATTATGAAAGTATTAATATTTGAATTAATTCTAATTGTGCTTCTGATACCGATAAATATTATGGTAAAAAAACATGCACCAAAATGGAAATGGAAAGCCGGAGAAAAGATGGTAAAACGTATATTAAGCAAATTAGATCACGAAAGGTATCGGGTGTTACATGATGTGACGGTTCGTACAGAGTATGGTGATACAACTCAAATTGACCATATTGTAATCGCAGAAACAGGTATATTTGTTATAGAGACGAAGAACTATGAGGGCTGGATCTATGGAAGTGAGAAGGCGGCAAGATGGACACAAGGTATTTTTAGAAAGAAACACTCTTTTCAAAATCCATTTCGACAAAACTATAAACACATGAAAGCAATTGAATGGGTGATGGATCAACAGCTGCCATGTATTTCTATTGCAGCGTTTCATTCAAAATGCAGTCTAAAAAGAGTAAATGTTCATTCTAAACATAAACATGTCCTATATTATAACGATCTAAAAAAATGTGTCGAATCCTATATTGATGTGAAACTAACAAAGGACGAGGTCGAGCATATATACCAAACTATTTTGCGAGCAAATATTACCGATAAGGATATTAAGAATAAACATGTGAAGTATTTACATAATAAGTTTGCTAAACAGTAAGAAATGGAGATAGGAACATGGTATATATAATTGGATTTTTGGTAATTATCGTAGTAGTTATTCGTCTTAACATGAAGTATTACCAGTTAAAAGGAAACTCAAAAGATTTTGTGATGAAAAAGAAGGATTAAGGATTTATTTTAGTAATAGAGGTAATAGAATACGTATATTATTTTGGCCGTCACCAAAAGGCCATAAGAACCGTTTTACGATCAATAAATAAAAAATCACTATATAACTATTTATGGATGTCGGTGATAAAATAAATAAAAATAAACGGGAGGTTTAGTTGTGAAAGAAGTGTTAGATGTTGAAACGTATTTAAAGAAAATGAAAAATCAGAAAATAAATTATGACAAAGTATTAAGAAAAATGATTAAAGATTGGGGGGGAAGGAACGAAAGACCAAAAGTTTTACTTCATTCATGTTGTGCTCCTTGTAGTACTGCTTCATTGGAATTTCTTGTAGAATATGCAGATGTTACAATCTTCTTCTCAAACTCGAATATCCATCCGAAAAGTGAATATATGCGCCGCTCGAATGAACAAAAGGTTTTTGTAGAAAAGTTCAATGACCGTACAGGGCACACAGTAGGATTTATTGAAGATGACTATCGTTCGAATGTATTTTTTAAAATGGTAAAAAAAGAAGGTTTGGCAGAAGAGCCAGAAGGTGGACTTCGTTGTGCAGCCTGCTTTGATATGAGATTGGATCGTTCAGCTGAGGTAGCACAAGAAAGAGGATTTGATTACTTTGGTAGTGCAATTACTCTTTCTAAAAATAAAAATAGTCAATTAATAAATGAACTTGGAGTTGGTGTGCAACAAAATTATGATTCACGTTATTTACCGAGTGATTTTAAAAAAAGTAATGGATATCAACGTTCTATTGAAATATGTAATGAATATGATGTTTTTCGTCAATGTTATTGTGGATGCTCATTTGCAGCAGAAAAACAAGGTATAGATTTACGGGCGGTGAACAAAGATGCAATAAATTATCTGAAAGAAAATAATCTTAGTTTGAAAAAAGAGATTTAATGGAGAGAAATTTGATTTGAAATTAATATATGACCTACAACAGAAACGTATTATGTTTCTAAATGATAAACGTAAAAAGCTAAAATAGTTTTGGGATAACTCCTTACTGGTTAAAGTTCTAGAGAAGAAAAAACCAATAAGGAGTGTTTTATTAATCGCGCATTGCCCCTGCCTCTCGAGAAGTCATTGCTCCTTGTCCGGCTCTTACATCATTTTGAATTTCTTGTTTCACTTTTTGTGCATCAGTTTCAGCAAAATCTGCTTTCATAACAGAACCAGGACTTTTTATAGCTTTTTTATGATCTTGCATACAACTCCTCCTTAACTTAACGTTTAACAACCTTATTATTTACAAAAATACACTCGGTATACCTTACTCAATTAATTGAACGTGTCTCATGTAAAGCACAAGGTAGGAATTAAATAAGTTTCCAAACATACTATTTTATATATGAATTCAATATTATAAAATCATTAATTTAATATATAAAATTAATAAGAATTATGATATGATGAAAGTAACAAAATACTTCTAAAACTATCTTGCAAAAGGACACACCTACGCATACATATGCCATAGGTGTGTCCTTTTTATTTGTTTTAAAACCTCGGAAACAAAAGGGGAGATATATGTTGTGTACTAATGAAATTACACCGGTAAATATACCTTAAAAAAGATTGTAAAAGCAAAAAAAGAATGAGAGAGGCACAGTATTGGAATATCCGGAATTTGAAAATCCCTCATTTAAACTTGTTTTTAACGATTACCCGAATTGGATTCAGGCTTGTAGTTGTAATTATCGAGCGGTCAACTCAATTTATATTCCATTTGTTTATTAGGTAGAGCGAAACGAATACTTAATGAAATCTTGGATTAAGTTTATTTGCATTGCATCATTCGTTTTTTAAATGACTGCATGTAGCAGTAAGACGCAAACAACAAATGACTCGAGACCTACCCAAACCATGCAAAAGGGCATACAACAGAGTATAGAAGGGCAACATATTGTTGATATTCCAGAAGCCTATAAGGGTTAAATTAAAAAACTTAGAAACAGTTAAAGGTAATAAATGGTAAATTCAGAGATACAGACGTGAACATAAACAGGAAAAAGCAGACCGTTAAATTACTTTTATTAGATAGACTTGAATCTGTATCTCAAAAATTTAAACTGAAGAGATGTGAAAGGAAGCATCTTAACTATAGAAGAATCAACTAAAAGGTAATAGATCGTGGAGTACAAGCGGACAAGTATGACAGAAAATTAGTATATGTATTTATAAAGTAATACATATAGACGAATTGAAGGTCAAATCAGGATATGGCATTGTATCTTATATTTAAAAAACTAACATTACGCTGCTGCCATAAATGATAGAAAGCGAAAAAGAAGCAAAAGTATCAAAGGTTGGCGTGTGGAGTATATAAGATGTTGTAGAGGAACAAAAACAGCTTTATAAAAACTTCATGATGTGTCTTAGTGCTCGATGTATACTGAATCAGTTGTAATCCAAATACTCATACAAAAATGGAGGTTTCATGAATGAATGAGAACAAAAGAAATATGATCTTATCCTTTATTATTTCAATAATATTTATTTTCGCGAGTTTATTGCCATTTAGTAGTAATGAATATGTGTATGTTATCTTAAAAATTGGTGCTGCAGCTGGTGTAATTAATATTATAATGATGAGCGTTTTCTTGTATTTTCAAAGCAAAAAAACGGGACATCTGTTGAATTAATACAGTAAGGTTTCATAGTTTTCTTAACCGTATTAAAAAGAAAAGAGGGATGACTGGGAAGATATCAACAATTGGATACAGTCTATTGAAATAGGGTACTCGTAACATAGAACTAAACTAGTCATATATTAGCAAATGTTTTGCATTAAAAAACAGGTGAGGCGAAAATAAGATGTCGATCATTCAAAAGTATCACATTGCAATTGCTTGGACGATAGCTACTAGTGCAATGCTCATAAGTTTGATTTTTAGTGAGTGGATGAAGCTGCCTCCATGTGATTTGTGCTGGTATCAAAGGATGGCCATGTATCCATTAGTGTTAATATTGGGAATAGGAATGTATAGAAAAGATCCTAATGTAAGTGTGTATGCATTTCCATTTGCATGTATTGGATTAATTATAGCTGTCTATCAAATTACGATTCAGGCTTTTCCAACAAGTGAACTGAAGATATGTTCAGTAGGTGTTTCTTGTACAGAATATCATTTAAATTTGTTTGGTTTCATCTCGATTCCTATGCTATCTTTTGTTGGGTTTTTAGCCATCATAATACTTCTATATATTAAATCTGATAGGGAGACAAGAGAACAAACAACATAATGTCTATGAATAATGTACTCAAGTAAACACAAAATATTTATGAATGGATAATTAAAATAAAAAGAAATTATAAAAGGAGAAATTAAAATGACAACAATGCAAGTAAGTAATGACATGTACAAAATCCCAGAGGCGGATGTAGAATTATTAAAGATTATGGCCCATCCAGTTAGATTACAGATCGTGAAAGAACTAGAACGTCGCAAAGTTTGTAATGTAACAGAGTTAACAGATCTATTAAAAGTACCGCAATCAACTGTATCTCAGCATTTATCTAAGATGCGTGGCAAGATTCTACGCTCGGAAAGAAGAGGGTTAGAGATGTACTATCATATTGCAAATTCCAAAGCATGCCAGATTGTTAGTGTACTAGGTTTATAATTAGCTCAAACTAAATAGCAGATTATAAGATTAAAAATAAAATAAGGGCAGCCTGATATGGCTGCCCTTATTTTATTTGTGATTTTGCATATATTTTTGCACATTTAGTATAACAAACATTATTCTTTCCTATCAAACTTCAACTATTGATTTGAAATAAAGATTAACTGTTTATAAAAAAGACGCGACGTTTTTAATAAAGTTGCGATGTTTTGCCCCTTTGGATCTGTTTATCTAAAGGGGTGTTTTTATAGTAAAAAGTGAAAAGAAGATCTGAGCGGAAAGGCGGATTAAGGAACCGTTGAGTAG
>NZ_JAKUDW010000152.1:0-9158 GCF_022662595.1 Bacillus cereus group sp. BfR-BA-01524
TTCACTTCTGGTTTTTCCTCTGGTTTTGTTTCAGGTTTTGGGTCTGGCTTCACTTCTGGTTTTTCCTCTGGTTTTGTTTCAGGCTTTGGATCTGGCTTCACTTCTGGTTTTTCCTCTGGTTTTGTTTCAGGCTTTGGATCTGGCTTCACTTCTGGTTTTGTTTCTTTTTCAACTGCATTAATAGAGTTATATAAGAACTGACTATACGCTTCACGTGTTACAAACATTTTTGGAGAATACATATTATCTCCTGTACCAATTGTAACCCCATTTTCTTCTAATGCACTAATTGCACCGTAAGACCAAGAATTTTTATCAACATCTGCAAATTTTGTTGTTTTCGTTGCCTTAAATTTAAAAGCATTTGTAAGCACTTGTGCCATTTGTTCACGAGTTAAAATATCATCTGGACCATATTTTCCATCACCAAATCCATTTACAAGTCCCGCTTTAGCAAGTGCTAAGATTTCTTTTTCAAACAAATGCCCTTTAATATCAGTAAAAGGATTTTTGAAGCTAGCATCTGCATCTGCGGGTTTAACGTACATATAAATCATACGAGCAACTTGCCCACGAGTTACATTGTCACCAAAACCAAAGATTTTATTTCCGTACCCTTGTACTACTTTACGATTTGTTAAATCATAAATTGCTTTCGTAGACCAGTGATTTGCTGGAACATCACTGAATTTTAGTGAATCTGTGTTATCAGCCTTAGCAGTAAATGCTCCTGCTCCTAATAAAGATGTTCCCATAATTGTTAGTGCTGTTGCTGTTTTTAAAAATTTGTTTGCCATTGTTTGTTCCTCCAAATATATTAGTTTTTTCATAGATTCTTTTATTGTACCGAATTTAAACATAAAATCCAGATACTTTAACATATTAATTTATTAATTTATTAATTAGCGTTTTTTTATAACTGCTGTTCTATATGGAAAATATTACCATATAAAAATAGGCTTGTAAAGTATTTTTATATATTTATTTATAAATATATTTTTCTAGCAAAAAAACCATACTTTTCAGTATAGTCTTTTATAGTACAAATCTTAGAATTTTCATTACTTAAAATATACTTGTCCCAATCCATCTTTACTCGCCCATATCGGAGCCTTTATGCCATCTACCCCAATCAGCTTAAATATGAAGAAATGGTGTTCTGCTTTCACCTTAAAAGAAAGAGGTTGACTATGATCAATGCGTCCCTTTGTATACTCATACTTCCAGCCATCCATCTTTTCTTCTTTCATTCTTTTCTCTATCCCGGGGACTAAATCCACCCTTTTTCCATTGTAATCATATTGAAATCCACCCTTATTCTCTGCGATTTCAACCATATCAGAAGCAAAGTTATGTGCTTTCACTAACTGTATTCCATACAAAACACCTTCGGGTAAAAGGCTGATTAATAATAAAGAAAGTGTAAGGAATAGAGCTGTAGTTACTGTATTTTGCATTCTTAATGCACCTACTCTTTTTCTTTATTTTACGTTTCCACCTAATTGTTTTTCTTTTGCATTTGCATCGTAAATAATAATACTTCTTGCTTTACTCTTTATTGTTTCTTTTTTTTCATCAAATTGCTTAAAGTAACTAGCAGCTTCTGCATCACCTTCGACAGCAATCATTGCCGGTTTCTCCTGTACATCATGGACAGTAAAGTTACGTTTTGAAGCAGGATCTTTAAAATCCGCATTACCGTTATACGCTTTTTCAAACTCTTTTTTCGCTTTTTCTGGATCAATAGCTATTTCTTCTTCTGCACGCAGAGTACCTACTTTTACAGACTTAGCCACAGCTATCTCGCCTCCCCTTTCTAAAGACGATTTATTATCAGTATGGGTTGTATCTCCAATTACCATATCAGTTACAAAGAATAGACAACCTACAAATAACAGCAACATACTTGTTGCAATAATAAACTTTTGCATTCCTCTTCACACTCCCTTAACTTTCAGACTTTCGAAATCGAAATCCACTTAAAATGGAACTTTTCTTTTGGTTCAACAATTGGTTTGGTAGCAATAACTCTGCTATTTCCTTCATAATTCCTTCTAACTCTTTATAATAGTTCCGACTAGATAGTAACGTACTACTATTTAATTGAGATTCAAATACATCTTCTATCTCATATGGTGGTAAAGCAGTTATTACCTTATCTCCAAAACATTCTTCTATTACTTCATGCTTTAAAAGTGCAGAAGAAAACTTATTCCCAATGATTCTCGTTTTCTCTAAATCTAAGTAAGAAACGAGCTTTCTCTCTTTTGGTGTAAGAGGATGCGCTATCTTTAGCAATTGATGCAGATCTGGTTCCGCTACAAAGAATATGTAATCTGCCATTTCACAGATCTCATGGTATAAATCCTTATCCCAATCGCTCCCTGCATCAATAATAGATATAGGTGCTTCTTGGTTGGCCAATAAAACCTTAATAAAATGGTCAAAGTCCTGCTCTGTTTCATTTTTCAGCTCTTGGTCCACTATAGGATTCTTTACGATATAATTTATTTTTCCTTGCTTCCATTTTGGAATTGATAATATATCAGATTCCTTCTGTAACATCTCTTTATACCGCTGCAACATAAATTCACTACGATAATTTTCTGGTGCTTCTGTATATCCCTTTAATAACGGATACGTATAGCCATCATCATATAGATTCTCTATATAATTCACATCAATCTGTAGTTCATTTAAGTAAGCTGCTAAAAGATGTGAAACAAAAGTAGCACCACTTCTCCTGTTCATGCTGGCCACAACAATTGTTCTTCTTGGAATAGCAATACCGATTTGTTTTTCATATACCGGCTCAAAAGCCAATTTATACTGTTTTTTTATAACAGGTGCTTTTGGCATCTTCTCTGAGACAGACTTACGCTTTTGTTTGTTTTTAAATAGTTTGTTGGAATTAGAGGCAGGTTCACAGTTGCCGCCTTCCCCTAATTCACTTGATGCTTCCTCTTCTTCCTCATCAAGAGGAACCTCGGGCAACTTTGTTTGTTGCGGTGCCTGACTTGCTCCTACAATTTCCGCCACATTTTTAATATCCGATTCCTGTAGCAGCTGCGGGATGACTTTGTTATCAATATCAATTTTACGAGAATTAAAAATGTCATAGATACCTAGATAAATCAGTTTCGCCAAAAACTCATCATCATTTTCACGCTCTGTAAATACCACAATACGAATATCGCGATTAAAGCGAATATCTCTTAATTTCTGTAAGATAATCAATTCACGTTTCTCTTCATGTCCCGCATCAATATTTAATCGTTTGTCATTAATACATAGAATATTGGGCTGTTCCGTATCTAGAATTTCATCTAGATACTTGATGTGCATCACATCACTATCAGCTACTTCAAATCCCGCACCAATAAAATCCTCACGTAAATATGCCGTATATACAGTATCGCTAATAGCTAAAACGATTTTTTTTACCATAGTGAACCTCCTACAAACTCTAACGTTGGATTAAAATCATGTTTTCAATTGGAATTTGTGCCTGAAGATGAACCTTCCCAATAATCTCATTCAAAATATACTCCATTTCAACTTGTTCCATTGAACGTGGAGCCCCAAAATCAGAATTTAGTTTTACTCGTATTTCTAATCGATCTTGTATCTCATGTAAAGGTGTATCAAGATAAAGAAAACTGTAGTATAAAACACCATCTTCAATATTTTTTTGAATCATATCCTTTGTTTGATGAATAAATGTAACCTCAGCAACCTCAATAAAAGGATTATCAATGGTTACTTTGCTATTCCAATTTAAAGTCCAAATCTCGCAATGCTCTTCCGCATGCACAACAACTCCGTTTACAGAAGGCGTAATTGAGAAGAAACGATCTACAGGAACTTTGGTTAATAAAGTGGTATCACCTTTCACTAATTCAAATCCTCTTTCTAATCGTTCATGTTCAAAAGCATATTCAGCACCACTGTATGCAACTTCACAAAATACTTGTTCTAATAATGGACGAATTCCCTCATATGTTCGTATAGCAAACACACTAAATTCCTGTGTTTCATCTGTTCGAATGATTTCGTACAATTCATATTCGGATGCATTTGCTAGGGCAAAAGGAATGTCTTTTATAAAATTCGGATCAGTATATAAATTCTCAGGTATTTTTGTTTCAGGATGATGTATAAACTCTAGACATAATTGATAACCTTTTAAAAATGCATTCTTAACAGCTGCAGGGAATAGAGTTTCAAAACGCTTTACATTATTTATAAACGTTTTTTCTTCAATTTCGTTATTAAATTCTCTTTCTTGTAATATATTTGCTTTATTTCCTAGTAATAAAAAGTAGTGATTAATAATGCAACTAATATTCTCCTCAAATGCTGCATTGCCCTCACAATACTTTGTAAATCTCTCTTTACTCATGTTTACAATTTCATTCATAGTTCAAATTCTCCCTTTTTTGATATTTATACAAAAAAAAGACACACCGATGGCAGGTTATGTGCCTTCGGTGTGTCCGTTTAGCTAGAAATTAAATCTATTAATTTGTATATTTCTCTTAGTTAATTGTTGTTCACGTATAAGAATACCTCTATGAATTTTAAAAGTCAATAGATTAATTACCCCATTGGAAACTTATATTTATTCCTTCTTTCTATTTTTCTATGTATCTAATCTAAAAAATACAAGTAATTAAATATAAATAATCACAAGTATTTTATATACAAACAACAAGAAATATATATAACTAAACCCAATTATTAATTATAAAGAGATTTAGCAAATACCTCTAAAGCCTCGCATTACATACGTTCCTGGCTATTAAGATAAATTCCCTATCGTAATATCCCCAATACAAACAAGCCTTCCATCATATAAATCACAAATTAAGAAGTTAAATACCATATTACTCAGAATTCACAAGTCTATAATTATATAATTAAGATATTCACAAGTAATGAATCGAATTATAAACAAACTAAATCGTATTTTAACGTAGCGTTAGCAGCTTATATACTTGCGTAAAAATGCTTGTAGAAATATTTTCCTAAATAAAAAAGCATGTCTTCAAAGTAAAGAACATGCCAAATAACCCTTGCTTTTAAGTGATTTTTTAACAAGGGCTGCTGTATTTATTTTTTTAAAAATTATACAAAGTCAGGATAAACACCATTTTGCTTATAATAATTTATCCTTGTATCGTGTCTTTCTTCTACAGATAAGCTTTTTTCTTTAAAATCCGTCCATGAATCTCTAAACTGTACACGCATAAATGCTGGAATAGAGAATATTTCTTGCTCTTTTGTGCAACTTTCAACTTGATCTAACGCATAAGTCATTGCGTAAATTAGTAATTCATTTTGTTTTTGTTTTGTTGGTAAATAGATTGCGTGATCAACAATTTCTTGTCTAAATGCAGTCATTATATTTTCTTTATCTTTTTTTCGTAACGCTTGTCCCATATGCTTTAAACGAGACACTGCTTCTTTTCTGCACTTTGCTATTGGTCTATGTAATTCTTTTTTATCATTCTCTATTACGCAGTTTGAAGAAAACACCACACTAAACTTCTCAATGATGATTTGTTTTACCTGTTTTCTTACACTTGTAATTCGTGAATCATTAGAATTTTTCTCTTTAGAGTCAATTGCAGTAAATTGCACAATAGGTTTTATAATTTCTATGTATTGTCGTACTTTTTTTGCATTACGCTTTAATCTTTCTTTTAAGAAAGCCATTCTTCTTGTGATCTGGAACTCATCAATATTATGTTTATAATGTTCCATACCCACTTTTCTTGAAAAAGTGTTGATTAAATTTAGAAGGAACATAATTCCCCTATTATCACGAGCCTTTACTAGACTACTCAGTATCATTGTTTGGATAAGGTGAAATGGAATACGGAAATACGAAAGCGTTATACCTGACATGTTTGAAGTTTCCGAAGCAGTATGGTTATACAATGCATAATCTACAATTTCATATACAGTACGATTTCCAACAGGTGTTTCTTTTACAAAATTACGCTCCAAACAAACTTGAAAACCTGTATAAATTGTTGTGTAGGGAATCCCGCTTTTCTTAGCAAGATCCATTATTTGAAATTCACGTGGAAGCATTCCTATATCATTACATTCAAAGTGAAGCAAGATGTAAGTAGCTAAAGCTGAAGATGGTAACTCTTTTCTTTCATTTTCTAGTTTTATTGTGTTTAATAGTCCATCAAAAAACTTAACCCCATGAACTTTAAAGTTCTGTTGGGAAAAAGCCATTTGCGTATGCATAATGTTGCTAGCTCCTTTCAAAAGAGCAGAAAAAGGCACTGTCATACCACGGATACAAAATATTACTCATAAAAAAGTAATATATGTATTATCACGGTAAACAATGCCTAAAAATACACAAGAAATCCCCTTTTTAAGTTGCACAAATACATAAGATACAGTAAAATTATCTTATAATTTCATGCAAAATAAAAAGGTTTGTTGGCTTTGTTTACCGCTGTCGTTGGAAATTTCTTTTGGGAATTTTGTGCGGTGTACCACAATGAAGTAGTTGGCGCTACTTCATTGGGCTGATGAACCTTTTTTTGCTTTATTATATTATATTTTTTTATTATATAAATATTTTATCGTTAATAAATCTGTATCTAGAAAAATACAAAATTATTAAAGTAACTACATCATATATAGTTTTTTCCATCGTTGCAAGGTGATTTTCTAAAAGTATAAACCCGGTGAACTTAACAAGAACGAAAACCTGCGTGTTAAACACCTACATGATCGCCTCTCAATCAAGAACCACCACCTTACGGACAAAAAAATAAATCACACATACTGCACTCACCCGATCAACTGCCAGCCAATCAAGAGTTTTAATCCCCTAATCCACAAATAATCCTCACGCAAATTCAAATATGACTTCTTTTCACCTTAAATTAGTTAAAATCAGTCAATCAACCATCAGTTAACCGATAAAATTATACCCAAATCCTTTTTATAGATTGAGCGGTGATCGAGTGGTTGGTTTTATTATATAGAAACTAGATTCAATCAGTCAATTAATCACCAGTCACTCGCATATGTTTCGTTTGTATTTTTAAAAATAGGTAACCGGTGATTAAGTGATTGAGAATCAATTGTGGTTTTTTCAGTAGCGAGATTAATTCTCGAATGTAATGCGGAATATATAGTTATAGTAAAAAATATTATTATTAGATTATTGTTCTATGAATTAATATAAATTGATTAGCAGAATAGTAATTTAATAGCGCTTAATTTGTATAGTAAACCTATAGTTATTATTAAGGGGGGTAAATGAAAAAATTTGATTTGGCACCAAAACCGTTTTTTGATATTTTAGGGGACCATGGTACAACTAATTTTGTAGATGGATATAGAACTGCTAAATCAAATTTGCATTTAGGAGAATTCAATTCATTAAAAGAAGCTAGGTAATTCATCTACAAATATGCTTATGAAACTCCTCAATGGCTCAATGTAGACGGAGATATTAATAAATATAACAATAAAACTATCCAGACCTGAAAGTAATAGTAAGTGACATAAGGGCGTAGTTGGAAAAAATATATGAAGTATGCCGATTTCAAAGATTGTAAAAAACAAAAGGAATTCGTTTCTTTTTACAAAATAAAAAAGAAACGAATTCCTTTTGTATCACGTTGTTCTATAATCTTTATTATTAAGCTTCTTTCTAATATCCATAAATGCTATGATCATTATTATAGTACATAATAATTTGAGCCAACGAAACTCATGGTCGAACATTAGACCAGAGAAGAATTCATAAGCGTACAACAAACCTATAATGGGAAATAGCCAATTCATAAACTTCAAATCCTTAAGATGATATTTATAATCATTAATCTTTTTCCACATATGTATCAACTCCTTTTAATTCTATTTATTACAATTTTAAGTTATAATAAACACAATTAAAAGGATAAAATACTAACTTTGAATTCATCATGTTATTTCATAAGAAATTAAGTATAGTAAAGATATTAAGTGTACTAAAGATTAAAAATAAGAAAGACTATCAAAATGATAGTCTTTCTTATTTTTTTCCAAAAAGCTTAGAGAAAAAGCCGCCTTTTTGTTCAGTATTCTCTTGTTTCTGGGCATTTGCACTTTTTTGTTCTTGAATTAGTCGTATAGTGCTCATTAGCTTTTCGTCACGTTCCTCTAAGCGCTTGTTAATTCTATCAAAATTATCCTGACTTTGTTTAGCTACAGCCGCGAAGAATTCCATGTTTTGCTTTGATAATTCAGCCGTCACTTTAGCTGTAACTTCCTCAGTAATCTTTTCTGTTAAAGCCTCAATCAAATCTGTATTTATCTGTTGTACTTTAACTAGCGATGTTTCTCTTGACTCATCATCGCCATCAACATATTCAGCATCAACATTACGAATAACTGTAGGATCCATATCTAAAAGCCCCACAATCTCGTGCTTTTTCTTAGACTCTGAATAATAATGTTTAATCTTCTTTACTGTATCAATACTATCCTCATGAACATATTTAAGTTGACGTTCTTTTTTTATGTTCAAGTACTCATCAAAATCATTTAACCATCTACGAAGAGTACTTTCAGGTATATCAAGCATGGTTGCTACTTCAGATACTCGATAATAACCATCGCTTAACTGTTCATCAATCATTTGCTCACCACCTAACTATATGATGCTTGTCCTATATACATTATATAAAAATTCTATAGAAACTAAAAGCACACCTTTGTAGAATACATAAAATATCATGTTTTTTTACTCCTGATCACTCGACCATTCATTGCTCATTTATTAGGTTTTATATCGGAAATCACATGTTATTGAGCGGTGATTAGTTGGATGAGCGCGATTTATTAATCACTATGTACAAAACCAGCACATCATAGCGGCAATTAATCTATTCTTATATCAATGCGTTTTTACATATTTTTAATTTCACATAAGAGTTATTAGGTACAAACAAAGGGATTTATTATCGTAATTATTACGTGAAATTAACCTGTGATTATTACGGGGATTATTACGGGTTATATTTCGGAAGTATTTAAAGTGTTGATATTAAAAGGTTCTTGATAAAACTTTGGAGATGTATTATAGTTAATATATACAATACTTCGGAAGTATATTCCGAAGTATCTACGGCATA
>NZ_JAKUDW010000153.1:0-8761 GCF_022662595.1 Bacillus cereus group sp. BfR-BA-01524
ATGATGGCAGAGAGGTCACACCCGTTCCCATACCGAACACGGAAGTTAAGCTCTCTAGCGCCGATGGTAGTTGGGACCTTGTCCCTGTGAGAGTAGGACGTCGCCAAGCAAAAACCTAAGTCGTTTCGACTTAGGTTTTTTTGTGTTTATTTTTATTTACCGAATGTTATAATCCATAAATTTAATAACGCTAAAGACGAAAAAAGAATGAAATAGAGACTGTTTAAAATAATAGCAATGATTTTTTGTGTTCCTGATTTTCCTAATGCCGCTAAAGTAATACTTAAAATAGAACACATTATTTCTATCATAAGTATATATTTTAAATAATGAGATGCTATAAATAAGTATTCAATAATTACAACAATTACTGCGATAGAAAAAATAAATAGGATAATAGCGTAGTTCTTTCTCTCACGTTTATCCTCCTTAGAAATTAAATCGTTATAATAAAAGTTCTATTGATGTGTAGAATACAAGAGTGTACATATTTTGATTTAAAACATACTGAAGTACTATATAAACGATTATAAGTAAATAGATCTCTAGAAATATATATTCTAATTCCCTTTTCTTCTTGCATATAGTTGCAATTCTTCTTTTGAATATAACTAAAACACGAACGTTATTGACTACTAATAAAAAAACATTCGATTATTTATTGACATCGTTTATGAAATATTGTTAATATAGCCATAGAAACAATAATATAAGACCTCATATAATCGCGGGGATATGGCCTGCAAGTCTCTACCTAACGACCGTTATTCGTTAGACTATGAGGGAAAGTCACTCGGTATTTTTCTATTCACAAGGGATACGTATGCCTGAGTAGAGCGCTTTCTCTCATAGTAAAAGAGAAACTGTTCTATTTCAGGCTTTTTTTATTTGAATCGGGGGGATTCTAATATGAAATCACTAGTTGGAGTCATAATGGGAAGTACGTCAGACTGGGAAACAATGAAATATGCTTGTGACATTTTAGATGAATTAAATATACCGTATGAGAAAAAGGTTGTATCCGCTCATCGGACTCCGGATTATATGTTTGAATATGCAGAGACGGCTCGTGAACGTGGATTGAAGGTTATTATTGCTGGAGCTGGTGGAGCAGCACATTTACCAGGAATGGTTGCAGCGAAGACAAATCTTCCTGTAATTGGAGTTCCAGTTCAATCAAAAGCATTAAACGGCTTAGATTCATTATTATCCATCGTCCAAATGCCAGGGGGTGTTCCAGTTGCAACTGTTGCAATTGGTAAAGCCGGTTCAACGAATGCTGGATTACTTGCTGCACAAATACTTGGATCATTCTATGATGATATACATGATGCATTAGAATTGAGACGAGAAGCGATTGAAAAAGATGTGCGTGAAGGTAGTGAGCTAGTATGACGAGAATCATTTTACCTGGAAAAACAATCGGCATTATTGGAGGCGGCCAGCTGGGAAGAATGATGGCATTGGCAGCCAAGGAGATGGGATATAAAATTGCTGTTTTAGATCCTACAAAGCATTCACCATGTGCACAAGTTGCTGATATTGAAATTGTTGCACCGTATGACGATTTAAAGGCAATTCAGCATTTAGCAGAGATAAGTGATGTTGTCACATATGAATTTGAGAATATTGATTATAGATGTTTACAATGGCTTGAAAAACATGCTTACTTGCCACAAGGTAGTCAGTTGTTAAATACAACGCAAAATCGTTTTACAGAAAAGAATGCGATTGAGAAAGCTGGGTTACCAGTAGCAACGTATAGATTAGTTCAAAATCAAGATCAGCTTACAGAAGCAATTGCTGAGTTATCATTCCCTTCCGTCTTAAAAACGACGACAGGTGGATATGATGGGAAAGGGCAAGTTGTTTTAAGAAGTGAGGCTGATGTTGAGACAGCAAGAAATCTTGTGGATAAAGCAGAGTGTATTTTAGAGAAATGGGTGCCTTTTGAAAAAGAAGTATCTGTTATTGTGATTCGTAGTGTAAGTGGTGAAACGAAAGTGTTTCCAGTAGCAGAAAATATTCATGTAAATAACATTTTACATGAATCTATCGTTCCAGCTCGCATTACAGAAGAGCTTTCTCAAAAAGCAATTGCTTATGCAAAGGTACTTGCGGATGAATTAAAACTTGTGGGAACACTAGCAGTAGAGATGTTTGCTACAACTAATGGTGAGATTTACATTAATGAATTAGCACCAAGACCTCACAATTCAGGACACTACACACAGGATGCATGTGAAACGAGTCAATTTGGTCAACATATTCGAGCAATCTGTAATTTACCTCTAGGAGAAACAAATTTGTTAAAACCAGTTGTCATGGTAAACATTTTAGGCGAACATATAGAAGGGGTCCTAAGACAAGTGAATAGACTAACCGGGTGCTATTTACACTTGTATGGAAAAGAAGAAGCAAAAGCACAGCGAAAAATGGGGCATGTTAATATTTTAAATGATAATATTGAAGTTGCTCTAGAAAAAGCGAAGAGTTTGCATATTTGGGACCATCAAGAACAACTGTTGGAGGGAAAAAGATGATTAGTCGTTATACACGCCCTGAAATGGGTGCGATTTGGACGGAAGAGAACAAATTTAAAGCGTGGTTAGAAGTTGAGATTTTAGCTTGTGAAGCATGGGCTGAGCTTGGCGACATTCCAAAAGAAGATGTTAAAAAAATTCGTGAACATGCATCATTTGATATTGATCGTATTTATGAAATTGAAAAAGAAACACGTCATGACGTAGTTGCATTCACTCGTGCTGTATCAGAAACGCCGACATTAGGCGAAGAACGTAAATGGGTTCATTACGGTTTAACATCTACAGACGTAGTAGATACAGCATTATCTTACATCTTAAAACAAGCGAATGAAATCATATTAAAAGACTTAGAGAACTTTGTAAGCATTTTAGCTAACAAAGCGAAAGAGCATAAATACACAATCATGATGGGAAGAACACACGGTGTTCATGCAGAACCAACGACATTTGGTTTAAAACTTGGTCTTTGGTATGAAGAGATGAAACGTAACGTAGAGCGTTTCAAACAAGCTGCTGATACAGTTCGTGTTGGTAAACTATCTGGTGCAGTTGGTACATATGCAAATATCGATCCATTCGTAGAAAAATATGTTTGTGAAAACTTAGGATTAGAAGCAGCACCAATTTCAACACAAACATTGCAACGTGATCGTCACGCACACTACATGTCGACACTTGCATTAATCGCAACATCTATCGAAAAGATGGCAGTTGAGATTCGTGGTTTACAAAAGAGTGAAACACGTGAAGTTGAAGAGGCTTTCGCAAAAGGTCAAAAAGGTTCTTCTGCAATGCCGCATAAACGTAATCCAATTGGTTCTGAAAATATGACTGGTTTAGCTCGTGTTATCCGCGGTTATATGATGACAGCTTATGAGAATGTTCCATTATGGCATGAGCGTGACATTTCTCACTCTTCAGCAGAACGTGTAATTTTACCAGATGCTACAATCGCATTAAATTACATGTTAAATCGCTTTGGTAATATCGTTAAAAACTTAACTGTATACCCAGAGAATATGAAACGCAATATGACAAGAACATACGGCTTAATTTATTCTCAGCGCGTAATGCTTACACTAATCGACAAAGGTATGGTACGTGAAGAAGCTTATGATATCGTACAGCCTAAAGCGATGGAAGCTTGGGAAACACAAGTACAATTTAAAGAGCTTGTTGAAGCTGATGAGCGTATTACAAGTAAGTTAACACAAGAAGAAATTAATGAATGCTTCAACTATGAGCATCATATGCAACATGTTGATACAATCTTTGAACGCCTTGGATTAAACGAAGCGTAAAATTTCATATGGCACAGAATAGAGTCATTCTGTGCCATTCTTTATAAAAACATTATTCACATTTTTCAAACTACAGGGGGCTTGCGAAATGCAAAAGCTAGAATTGCTGTATGAAGGTAAGGCAAAAAGAATTTATCGTACAGAATCAGCAGATATGGTTTGGGTAGAGTACAAAGATAGTGCGACTGCTTTCAATGGGGAGAAAAAAGAGACGATTACAGGAAAAGGTCGTTTGAACAATGAGATTACAACTTTATTGTTCAGAAAGTTACAAGAAGTAGGAATTAAAACACATTTTGTTGAGAAGTTATCTGAAACAGAACAACTTGTTAAAAAAGTGAGTATTATTCCTTTAGAAGTTGTCACAAGAAATGTAATTGCAGGAAGTCTTTCAAAACGATTAGGAATGGAAGAGGGAACTGTACTTGCAGAACCAATCGTAGAATTTTACTTCAAAGATGATGATTTAGGAGATCCACTTGTAACGGAAGATCATATTCGTGTATTAAACGTTGCATCGCCAGAGCAAGTAAGTGTATTACGAAATATGGCTCTACAAATCAATCAAGTGTTGATTGATCATTTCGCAAGCTGTCGCGTAAGATTAGTAGATTTCAAATTAGAGTTTGGTGTAACGGAAGAAGGAGAAATCATTTTAGCGGATGAAATTTCACCAGATACTTGTCGTTTATGGGATGAAACGAGCAATGAAAAGTTTGATAAAGACGTATTCCGTCGCGATCTTGGAAATTTAACAGATGCTTATGAAGAGATTTTAAAACGTTTAGGGGGAATTTCACATGTATAAAGTTAAGGTATATGTAACATTAAGAGAAAGCGTATTAGATCCACAAGGAACAGCGGTAAAAGGAGCACTTCATAGTCTTTCATTCACAGAAGTACAAGACGTTCGAATCGGAAAGTACATGGAATTAACGATTGATAAATCTGTATCTGATTTAGATAGCAAGGTAAAAGAAATGTGTGAAAAACTATTAGCGAACGTTGTAATGGAAGACTTCCGTTATGAAGTTGAGGAGGTTGTCGCACAGTGAAATTTGCCGTAATAGTATTTCCGGGTTCGAACTGTGATGTCGATATGTTCCATGCAATTAAAGATGAGCTTGGCGAAGAAGTAGATTACGTTTGGCACGATACAGAGAATTTAGATGAATATGATGCAATTTTATTACCAGGTGGATTCTCTTACGGTGACTACTTACGCTGCGGTGCTATTTCTCGCTTTGCTAATGCAATGAAAGCAGTGCAAAAAGCTGCTGAGCAAGGAAAGCCGATTTTAGGTGTATGTAATGGATTCCAGATTCTTGTTGAATCAGGATTACTACCAGGAGCGTTAATGAGAAACGAAAACTTAAAGTTTATGTGTCGCACTGTTCAGTTGCGTGTTGAAAATAATGAAACGATGTTTACATCACAATATGAAAAAGATGAAGTAATCAATATTCCAATCGCTCATGGTGAGGGGAATTACTATTGTGACGAAGCGACTCTTAAAAGATTAGAAGAGAATAATCAAATTGCATTCCGTTACGTAGAAAACCCTAACGGTAGCGTTTCAGATATTGCTGGTATTGTAAACGAAAAAGGAAATGTACTTGGTATGATGCCACACCCAGAGCGTGCTGTAGATGAATTACTTGGCGGTGCTGAAGGGTTAAAAGTCTTTCAATCTATCTTAAAACAGTGGAGGGAAACATATGTCGTTAATGCTTGAACCAAATCCAACACAAATTAAAGAAGAGCGTATATATGCGGAAATGGGGCTAACAGACGAAGAGTTTGCCATGGTTGAAAAGATTTTAGGTCGTCTGCCAAATTATACAGAAACAGGGTTATTCTCTGTAATGTGGTCTGAACATTGTAGTTATAAAAATTCAAAACCAGTTCTTCGTAAGTTTCCAACGACAGGCGAGCGCGTTCTGCAAGGACCTGGAGAAGGTGCTGGAATTGTAGATATCGGTGATAATCAAGCTGTTGTATTTAAAATGGAAAGCCATAACCATCCTTCAGCTATTGAACCATATCAAGGAGCAGCAACAGGTGTTGGTGGTATTATTCGTGACGTATTCTCTATGGGAGCACGTCCGGTAGCTCTATTAAACTCACTTCGTTTCGGTGAATTACAGTCACCACGTGTGAAATATTTATTCGAAGAAGTAGTAGCGGGAATTGCAGGATACGGTAACTGCATCGGTATTCCGACTGTTGGCGGCGAAGTACAATTTGATCCATGTTATGAAGGAAATCCACTTGTAAATGCAATGTGCGTAGGTTTGATTAACCACGAAGATATTAAAAAAGGGCAAGCGCACGGTGCTGGTAACACAGTAATGTACGTAGGAGCATCAACTGGTCGTGACGGTATTCACGGTGCAACATTCGCGTCGGAAGAACTATCTGAAAGCTCAGAAGCGAAACGTCCAGCGGTTCAAGTAGGGGATCCATTTATGGAAAAACTTCTTATTGAAGCGTGTTTAGAATTGATTCAATCTGATGCACTTGTTGGAATTCAAGATATGGGTGCGGCTGGTTTAACATCATCATCTGCAGAAATGGCAAGTAAAGCAGGAATGGGTATTGAAATGTACTTAGATGATGTACCACAACGTGAAACAGGAATGACACCATATGAAATGATGCTATCTGAATCACAAGAGCGTATGTTAATTGTTGTGAAAAAAGGTAGAGAGCAAGAAATAGTAGATTTATTTGAGAAGTATGGTCTTGCAGCGGTTACGATGGGGAAAGTAACGGAAGATAAAATGCTTCGTTTATTCCATAAAGGTGAAAAGGTAGCTGAAGTTCCAGCAGATGCGTTAGCAGAAGAAGCACCAATTTATCATAAGCCTTCAAAAGAAGCGGCATACTTTGCTGAATTCCAAGCAATGAAAATGGAAACACCAAAAGTAGAAAATTATAAAGAAGCGTTATTCGCTCTATTACAACAACCAACAATTGCAAGTAAAGAGTGGGTATACGATCAATACGATTACCAAGTTCGCACAAGCACAGTGGTTACACCAGGTTCGGATGCAGCAGTTGTACGTGTACGCGGTACAGAAAAAGGATTAGCAATGACGACAGATTGTAACTCTCGCTACATTTATCTAGATCCAGAAATGGGCGGTAAAATTGCAGTAGCAGAGGCAGCGCGTAATATCGTATGTTCTGGCGGGGAGCCACTTGCAATTACAGATTGCTTAAACTTCGGTAACCCAGAAAAACCAGAAATCTTCTGGCAGATTGAGAAATCAGTAGACGGTATGAGTGAAGCTTGTCGCACATTACAAACACCAGTTATCGGCGGAAACGTATCGATGTATAACGAGCGTAGTGGCGAAGCTGTATATCCAACACCAACTGTTGGGATGGTCGGACTTGTACATGACTTAAAACATGTAACAACACAAGAGTTTAAGCAAGCTGGTGATTTAGTTTATGTAATCGGTGAGACGAAAGCTGAGTTTGGCGGAAGTGAATTACAGAAAATGATTCACGGCAAAATTTTCGGTCAATCACCAAGTATTGATTTAGATGTAGAATTAAAACGCCAAAAACAGGTATTAGAAGCAATTCAAGCTGGTCTTGTTCAATCTGCACATGATGTTGCTGAAGGTGGCTTAGCAGTTGCAATTTCAGAAAGTGCGATTGGTGCTAAAGGCTTAGGTGCTACTGTGAAATTAGATGGAGAAGCAACAGCAGCATTATTCGCTGAATCACAGTCTCGCTTCGTGCTAACTGTAAAACGTGAAAATAAAGAGGCGTTTGAGAAAGTGGTAGAAGCAATCCAAGTTGGAGAAGTAACAAGTACAAATGAAGTAACAATTCATAATGAAGAAAATGAAGTATTACTTACAGCAAATGTAGATGAAATGAGAAAGGCTTGGAAAGGGGCAATCCCATGCTTGCTGAAATAAAGGGGTTAAACGAAGAATGTGGCGTTTTCGGAATTTGGGGGCATGAAAATGCGGCACAAGTTTCATACTACGGATTGCACAGTTTACAGCACCGTGGGCAAGAAGGCGCAGGCATTGTCGTAAATAATGGGGAAAAAATCGTCGGTCACAAGGGGTTAGGTTTAATATCAGAAGTGTTTTCAAGAGGTGAGCTAGAAGGATTAAATGGAAAATCAGCAATCGGACATGTACGATATGCAACAGCTGGTGGAAGTGAAGTTGCTAACGTTCAACCATTGTTGTTCCGTTTTTCCGATCATAGTATGGCGTTAGCTCATAACGGAAATTTAATTAATGCAAAAATGCTTCGCCGTGAATTAGAAGCAGAGGGCAGTATTTTTCAAACTAGTTCAGATACAGAAGTACTTTTACATCTTATTAAACGTAGCACGAAAGATTCTTTAATTGAAAGTGTAAAAGAGGCTTTAAATAAAGTGAAAGGTGCGTTTGCGTATCTTTTACTAACTGGAAATGAAATGATCGTTGCATTAGATCCGAATGGGTTCCGTCCGCTTTCAATTGGAAAGATGGGGGATGCTTACGTTGTAGCATCTGAAACATGTGCTTTTGATGTGGTAGGTGCAACATACATTCGTGATGTAGAACCGGGTGAATTACTTATCATTAATGATGAAGGAATTCACGTAGATCGTTTCACAAACGATGTAGAACATGCAATTTGTAGTATGGAATACATTTACTTTGCACGACCAGATTCTAATATTGCAGGCGTTAACGTTCATGCAGCACGTAAAAACATGGGGAAACGTTTAGCGGCAGAAGCTCCTATTGAAGCAGATGTTGTTACTGGTGTACCAGATTCTAGTATTTCAGCTGCGATTGGCTATGCGGAGGCGACAGGTATTCCGTATGAGTTAGGATTAATTAAAAATCGTTACGTTGGACGTACGTTTATCCAACCTTCTCAAGAACTGCG
>NZ_JAKUDW010000154.1:0-8669 GCF_022662595.1 Bacillus cereus group sp. BfR-BA-01524
GATGGCAGAGAGGTCACACCCGTTCCCATACCGAACACGGAAGTTAAGCTCTCTAGCGCCGATGGTAGTTGGGACCTTGTCCCTGTGAGAGTAGGACGTCGCCAAGCAACTTTAAGACGAGTCAGAATGACTCGTCTTTTTTGTATGCTTTCATACCTCTATCAATTGCATTTTTAACCCCTTCTAAATAAGAAAATCCATATTTTTCATCTGGCTCTAAGTAAGTTCCTTCCGCCCACTCATTCCATGCGTTAATAAATAAAAACTCGCTGTTATAAAAAGAGTAAGTACGATGAATTTGCTTGCTTAAATATATGGTGAACTTTTCAGGGGTAGAACCTACAAAGATGCTGCTATTTGCGTTTTTACGTCGTGCAGTATTATCCCAATCAACAAAAGCCCCGGGAAATGTTTTTTTCTTTGGGAGCGATCGTTGTAATATATACATCCATACTTTATCGTAGTCCCAAACATTTAATTGCATATCAGAATCATATATTACCTTATTTATGTCTGAAGAGCTATCATGGGCAATTGTATAGAAAGGTTCAAACTGAATGCTAGCATCGAATCCATTTATATTAGGTAGTGGAAAACTGTTTAATGTTTCAGCAAAGTATATGCCTTTTAAACCATTTTCTCGCGCTAATGCATTCCAGTAATTAAGCATTTTTTCACAATCAGGAATATGTCCTGGACGATAAATAATGAATAGAGGTTTATCATCTATATAAATATATCTCTCATCTTGGAAAGCCTGTAATAAATAATCAAAGTGTTCCTTCCAATCAGATATATCTCCGTAATCTTGAGGCATTAATATATGTTTATCGAGACCATCCCAAGATTTTGTCCATGGTTCATTTGCCCAAGAAAGACAAAAAGGGAAGTCAGGTTCCTTCATCTTTAGTACGTCATTAAAGGGGGTTTCTAATAGTCTTTTTCCCTTAAACCAATAATGATAATAACAAAAACCATATATACCGTATGCTTTAGCGATTTCTGCTTGCCACTTTCTTACGGAGGGGGTAGTTAAGTCATAATAAAAATCTTGATAAGGTTCCCTTGGTTGATAATGTCCTGAAAATAAAGGTCGTGCACTTTTAGTATTTGTCCATTCAGTAAATCCTTTCCCCCACCATCGATCATTTTCTTTAATTTGATGGAATTGTGGTAAGTAAAAAGCGATTATTTTCAAAGTATATCCCCCTCATGTTTTTCGTAGTTCAATTGTTGGGAAGTTATTCTTGATTTGGTGGAGCAATTTTAAAACAAGAGATATGTTAGCTGTTTACTGCTTTTTTATGGTATGTATTGAATTTGCTTTTACAGATTACTTAATAAGAGAGTATTAGGTAATTTGATATATAGCTGAAATAGAAAGTGCTTTTCGTCATGAAATTAAGTGTATTACGTTGAATAAAAGGAATTAAATTTTTTGAAGGACAAAGAGGGCTTGTGGTAATCGATTTACATCATCAAAAAAGTCTTGTAGCTTTAAATATTTCTCATAATGATTTTCAATATAAGTCCTAGGTATAACAGTTTCTCCGTAAAAACTACTATTTCTAACATCCCCTGCACCAGTAGCGCTGTGGACAAATTTTCCGTTTTCATAATCCGAGATGGCGCGATGTATATCTGGAAAAGCTTGAGATAAAGTTTTATGCCATCCTGTTTGAATTAATTCAGGATGTTCGTGGAATTGTTGACAAAAATCAAGAAAATAGCGCGCTTGTGTTGTTGCGATGAAAATT
This sequence comes from Bacillus cereus group sp. BfR-BA-01524, assembly GCF_022662595.1. NCBI lineage: Bacteria > Bacillati > Bacillota > Bacilli > Caryophanales > Bacillaceae > Bacillus > Bacillus cereus group sp. BfR-BA-01524. Next base: position 1,758 of record NZ_JAKUDW010000154.1, read on the forward strand.
CCACCAGGGCGAAGAACTCTTGAAAATTCTTTTATCCAATTTTCAGCAGTTTCTTCGGATAAATGTGAGAATACAGAATAAGCGAATATGATATCTAATGAATTGTCACTAATAAATTCTACAGGGGGATGTGGGCTTGCTGTTTTATATATCCCTCTTCCTAGTGTTTCATTACAAAGTGTGATCATCGCAGGATCCACATCAATGCCAAGTAAATTTTGATCAGAGGCATCTTTAAATAAGAAGCGTATAATTCTTCCCCATCCGCAGCCGAAGTCTAAAACTTTACTTTCTTTATTCACGGGAACACCTAAATTCTGGGCGTATTCTTTTATATGGCTATAAAACAAATACGCTTCGTAAAGAGCATGTTCATAGGAAGCACCTACAAATTGTTTTTGAATTTCTTCAGGAGGAAACCTGGGTACGGGAACCCCATTTATCGTTGTTTGGGAACAACTTTGTATAAATAAATTTAGAAGTTCAACATCAGATAGTGAATTAACAAGATTATCAAAATCACTTCCTAACTTAAAGTTATTCATTTGTTAAACCTCCGAATTATATAGTGATTAAACTTTATTTTCTTGCTTTTTACTAATAAAAACATGTAAAAATTCAGCATCTAACCCGAGTGATCTATCCTTTTGTAAATAAACAATTGTATACATATTTGCGTGTGTATAAATATATTCAATCATATCTTGCCCCCAATCGAATGTTACTAAAGATCCGTTCTCATCAATAGGATTTCCATGATAAATGGGCTCTTCAATATATTCAATCCCCTCTTTATTCAATCTGGCTCTTTGCACAGTTTTTGTGAGTGTATGATACCAAGGGACAGTAAATACATGAGCCCCGCCAGGTTTTAATACTCGTTCTATTTCTTTAAAGGCTTTGTTTGGTGTCATTACATGCTCAAAAACGTCTTGAGTAATGAATAAATCAAACGATTCATTTTCAAAAGTCATGTCTTCTAAGTTCTCACATCTAATTCCTTGAAAGTATTGGCCAAGAGGATAGTTTTTAAAGTATTGAGAATATGTATAGTTTTTACAGTTTTTTAATAGTAGTTGAGTTGTAATTGCTCCAGGAGAGGATTCATGGATACTATAGGAATTCCATTTTGGAAAAAATGTGTGTAAAGCATGGATTAAAGCTCGCTGCCTTGGGATAGAGTTACATGTAGAACATAAATAATGATCTCTAAGCCAATCATTATGCTCTATAAATGTAGCTTTCTTTTCGCAAATAACGCAGTACCCATTATTGTGTTTCAAATTGATTTCCACACGACATCCCTCCTTTGTTACATGCAATGTATTTATGGAAAGTATGATACACGTTAACAATCGGCGAAATGAAAGAGAATGGGTGAAAGTTAGGTATCTTTTAAAAGTACAATTGGGCGAAGAGAATAATCAGTTGGAGAGAACCCGACTCGAATTAAAGTTTCACTTTATGCTATGCGATGCATTAGCTTTTATTCATAGAAAAATGTATAGACTTAAAATATCCCTTTCGTGTATGGGTATATTTCAAAGTCCTGTGCGTATATTTCTGTAACTAAATCTATAGTTTCTTTATCATAAAAGCTTTCGTATGTTGGAAATCGGGGAAAGTCTGTATCTGTAATGCTAAGTTCTGCATAGCTTCCTGCATAAATCATCTTGTGGGCGCGATGATGATCTGAATTTGTAAGAAGTGCTAAATTGGATTTTATCAAATCGTACGTGTGTTCTATTTTGGTGATTTGTGCATTAAAATCTTCTAAAGGAATATAACATTGGATGAAGCTTTCTTCACCAGGGATGTATTGCTGGCTAAAATGTATATCTATTGCTAGGGAATTGGAACCAAATGCCTGAACGTAATATAAAAATTGTTTAAATGATATTCCTTGATTACTATATTTGTCATTATAAAAATAATGACGAATACTTTCCCATTGTGGGCTAGCATATGGATTATCAGCAAGTAATAAAAATGAGCTGACAGCTCTTGTATAGGGATTTCGCACAAGTTTACAAACATCCTTTTTACCTTCTAGAAGACCATTTTGTAATTCTGGTATGTAATTTATATTGTTCTTATACACCCAGAACTCATAGTAATGAATAAAGTCATTGTATTTCTTTGCTTCAGTAAACAATCCAATTTGAAAAAAGAACCAATTAGCTAATGCGGTGCATCCGCTTCTATGACTCCAAAATAGTATAAGGGGAAAGTCTTTATGGTAATGCGGAATTCGATCTTTATGTAGAATTACATGATTTAAAAGTTCTTGATTTATATTTCTCATGAGTTTAGCACTCCTTTTTTGAGAACCTTGTGTATGTAGAAGTTTTTTTATGGGTTAAACAAGTGAGGATTGTTTATTAAATATATTCATGGGGATGAGTAAATATTATGATTGTTTTTGCAGTCAGCCTGAATAAGGAAGCTATTCTAAAATGAAAATAGAAAATAAAGATAATGAAAAATTATAATAAACATACAATGATAAGAGGATGAATAATAGAAATGATCAAGTCATTTGTTTATATTTTTAGGTTTGACGAAGGGGAAAATTTATACTAGAGAGATGATATTATGAGGAAGAATAATTATTTAATAGTAGGTGGAAATAGTTTCATTGGTATCAACCTCGCATTGGGTTTATTGAAACAGGGGCAAAATGTAAAAGTATTTTCCAGACATATAAATAATTTCCCTCAAAATATTATAAGTGAAGTTGAATTTATTAAAGGTGATTTAGAAAATGTTGAGGATATATATAAAGCTTTAGTGAATATAGATATTATTATTTATTTAGCTGCGACGTCTAACGTAGCAACTTCAATTGAAGATGTTTTCGGCGATATTAATAGTAGTCTATTTTTTCTTAATTTCATGGAAAGTGTTAAAGATTTTCGTATTAAAAAAATTATATTAGCTTCTTCGGGAGGCACAGTTTATGGTGAACCTGAATATTTGCCTATTGATGAGAAACATCCATTAAGACCACTTTCCCCGTATGGAATAACAAAAGTTTCGCTCGAGAATTATTTGTATTTTTATCAGAGAAAATATGGAATAGATTATGTTGTATGTAGATATTCTAATCCGTATGGAAAATACCAAAACCCCTTAAAAAAAGTTGGAGCGATAAATTGTTTTTTGTACCAGCATCTCAGTAATGAAAGGATTAATATATATGGGAATCCAGAGGAGATTATTAGAGATTATATTTATATCGATGATTTAGTTGAAATTACTATACAACTAGCACAATTAAATCAATTGAAATCTTGCGTATATAACATAGGGAGTGGCAAAGGTCTTTCTTTAAAACGAATTATTGTGGAACTAGAGAAAATAACAGAAAGAAAAGTGGACTTTATCTGTTATAAACAAAAACAAGAGAACGTTCAAAGAATCATTTTAAATATTGATAAGGTAAAACAAGAATTGAATTGGGAACCTAAAATAGATTTTAAAAATGGGATTAGATTAAATAAGCTATGGATTGAAGAGTTCTTATATAGTAAAAAATAATAAACCACACTCTACTTGTATGTAAGCAGAGCGTGGTTTATTATTTTACTTCTTTTTCTATTATCCAAAGGTCTTGATGTTCCCACCAAAATCCTTCAGTATACTTTTTGATGATTGGGTTATAGGGCAATAATTTAATTTTGTCACACACGTAAGAGGGACTAACTATCGTTTGTCCGTATTGATTCGCATCTAAATCGAATTGTTCACTAGAAGAGAGAAACCAATAGCCCTGTTCATTTAAATTTGGAAACCCAAAGTATTTTTTGCTTTGATAGCCATGGGTTGTGAGAATGAATAAACCGCCAGGTGAAACAGCGTTATACAATGTTTGCAGCCAACGAAACCAAGTTGTATCAGGCATATGAGAAAAAAAGGATAGACAAAAAACAATATCGTACGTAGAGGAGTCCAATTTTAACTGTTCGGGCTCAGGATGAGATAATATAGAAGGATTATTTAATTTGTTTTCAATAAAGGAAATGGCCTCTTCGTGTATATCGCAAGCGGTTATACTCAAATTCGCTTGTAGATTTAATAAATGACGTGTTACGCAACCGTATCCGGATGCAAACTCTAACAATTTGATTGGATTGCCTGTAGGAGGATAAAGGGAAGTGATTAAGTCTAAGAGTATTTGTGCTGAGTTTTGCCCGTCTTTAAAATAGTAATCTATCGCTTCTTTTTTTGATGGGAAAACGGGATTAGTGACAATGAACTGAAAGATATGATCCTCAGGATGGATACTTGCATTTACATTGTAGCTGTGTGCGATTTGAGAAATTAAATCTTTATGTTCCTCTATAAAATCTTTCAAAGAGTATTCCCCCTTAAATAATAGTATCGCCTTACAAGAGATATTGATGGCAGAGAAAGCATACGTTTAAATTTTTAAGTATGCTTTAAGATACTTTCTATATGTATACATTTTCATTTTAGAAATGTCGTCGATAGTAAAGCTTTCTTTAATGAAATTTTGCATTTGCACAACTTCATTGTAATGGGAGTATGAATCTTCTGTTCTTGTTACGCTATTTAAATGTCGTCTATGATAGTTTAGGGATGCTGGATTGAAGTAAATATCGCCCTCTGTAAGAAGAGAGACATAGAAGAACCAGTCACCAGCTATTTTGAACTTTTCTAACTGTTTTTCTGTTTTCTTCATATCTATATTTTTAAAAACTACACTCGAGACATTAGGTATAGTGTTTTTAATAAGTAACGTATCTTGTATTTCATCGACGCCTTTTCGAAAATAGGGTGCTTTCCATTTTTCTTTATCGATATCATTTGTGTAATTTAAATAATGATTAGCCAATACATTTCCTTGTTCGTCTATTTGTTTTGATTGTGTGTAGCTTAAGGTAATATTGTTATTTATATAAAACCCCTCTATCACCTCTTGTAAAAATGTCTTATCGCATAAGTCATCGGCCTCTGCGATCCAAATATAATCACCAGTTGCTACAGAGACTCCTTTTATCCATTGTTTAAATACAGAACCAGAGTTTTTATCATTAATAATCTGTTGAACCTTCATGTGGGTCTTATTTTCTTTTGAGAGCAGCTTTTTAAAAGTTGATACGCTATAATCGGTAGAGGCATCGTCTAAGAAAATTAGTTCGTAAAGAGGGTAGGTTTGGTTTAATATTGATTCGATTCGATCAGATAAGTATTTTTCATAATTATAGTTTGGTATGATTACGCTTATCTTTTTGTAATTATGTTCGAGAAGATCTAGTAATTGATAAATGTAATTAAGAAAATTGAAGTTTTTTTCGATAAGTTCTTGGCCGAAGCTTCCCTTTTGTAATCGTAATCCCTCATCATGAATAAATTCATATATTTTTTCTAGCATTTTGGGTAAATTTAAAAAGTCTACTAAGGCACCAGTTTTTTCTGTAACAACATCCTCAAAACCTCCAGCATTTTTAAACCCTATAACAGGAAGCTTTGCATCTAATGCTTCTAAAACAACATTTGGAAAAGGATCTTCCCTTGAAGTTAATAAGTATAAGTCAGCTCCGGCGTTATATAATCCGATATCGGGAGTAGGATCGACTAATGTGAAATGTGCTTTATATTTAGGGGGCAGTGTATTCAGGAATTGAACATCCGTTCTCCCTACCCAAATAAAATGAATATCCTTGTGAGTCTTTCTCACTGAGTAAGAGAGAAGTGAGAATAAATCTATTCCTTTTCGATAATCTGCGAAGCCTACACCCAAGATGATTTTGCTATCTAGAGGCAGGTTAAGCTTCTTACGTAATTCATTTCTAGCTTTTGCAATATTGTTCTTATAAGGATTGTGGTTAAACAAACCTTGAGGGAGAATATGACATTTTTGAGGATCCAATTCAGTGATTGTACGAAATTTTTCATATACGTATTGTGAAGGGAAGACAACTTTGTAAGCAAATTCAGCGATGTTTTTAGCTTTCCCTTCAGCAGAGTACTGTTGTATTAAATGCGGTAATTCATGTATTAATGAAACGACTTTTATATTGTGTCTAGCTAGTAATGCGACGATATCGCCACTTATGACAGTGCTACATATGGCGAGGGTAAAATCCTGTGATAATAAATCCTTTATTAATGATTCAACCTTTTCTTCTGTTTGATAATCTTGCTCGAGACAATAAACAGGACCGTACTTTTGGAAATCGGGAATTAAAATACCTGATCCAATAGAAATAATTGCAACAGAGTAATCAAAGTTTTCTTTAAGAGCCTTAATAGTATGTAAAGAAAGTAACTGTGCTCCGTGGAAATGGGCATCATGGGATACATAAATTATCTTTTTATTAACATGCATTTCATAACGCCTCCTAAGTTTATTAGATTTCTTTTTCTTTTTGTTGATTTAGTAAAGGTAAAGAAGAGAAATGTTTTATATATAATCCCCTAGAGGTGAGCAGAAGGGGGACGTACCAAAAGGAAAAATATTATCCTTAATATATATTTACTTGGTCTCAAATTCATTCTTTAGAAAAGTATTAGTATTGAGTTAGGGAGTGTAAGCTGCAGATTGTTAATTTGAATACATAAGTTTAAGAAAATCTAAGGATGTGTTAGAAAGTAAGAGAGGGCAAAGCTTTGATAATTTATAAAATAAAAAAGATAAAAAGTATTGACGATTGATCTATAGAGGTGTAATATAGGACAAGTCGCCGATGACATTAACGTCGCAAGCGACAAACGAAATGAAAAACTTAGTTGACATTAACAAACGAAGATGTTAACATAAGGAAGTCGCAAATGAGCGGCCAAGTAGTTCTTTGAAAACTGAACGAAACAAACAACGTGAAACGTCAATTTTTATTTTTAGATGCTAGACAAACTAACTTTATTGGAGAGTTTGATCCTGGCTCA
>NZ_JAKUDW010000155.1:0-8633 GCF_022662595.1 Bacillus cereus group sp. BfR-BA-01524
TTAGTTACTATATTATTGATTGGGAAAAATGTTTTGGAATATACTCATATTTTGTAGATTCATACGCATGTATGAATCTCTTTTTTTTATTATATTTTAAAAATTTATTAATTTTTAAAATATAAGTCTAGGAATATTTGAATAAATCTAAATTATCGTGTAGAATAATGTTGTAAAATGTAAACGTTTTTCTAAGGGGAGGCTAAAAAAAATGGTAGTAGCATACAAACATGAGCCATTTACAGATTTTTCAGTGGAGGCTAACAAATTAGCGTTTGAAGAAGGTTTAAAGAAAGTAGAATCTTATCTTGGACAAGACTATCCATTAATTATTGGGGGAGAAAAAATCACTACAGAAGACAAAATTGTTTCTGTAAACCCTGCAAATAAAGAGGAACTTGTTGGTCGTGTTTCAAAAGCAAGCCGTGAGTTAGCTGAAAAAGCAATGCAAGTAGCGGATGAAACATTCCAAACTTGGAGAAAATCAAAGCCAGAAATGCGTGCAGACATTTTATTCCGTGCTGCAGCAATCGTTCGTCGCAGAAAACATGAATTCTCTGCTATTCTTGTAAAAGAAGCAGGTAAGCCATGGAATGAGGCAGATGCTGATACAGCAGAAGCAATCGACTTTATGGAATATTATGGTCGTCAAATGTTAAAATTAAAAGACGGTATTCCAGTAGAAAGCCGTCCAATTGAATATAATCGTTTCTCTTACATTCCATTAGGAGTAGGTGTTATCATTTCTCCTTGGAACTTCCCATTCGCAATTATGGCAGGTATGACAACAGCTGCTTTAGTTTCTGGTAACACAGTATTACTAAAACCAGCTAGTACAACTCCTGTAGTAGCAGCGAAATTTATGGAAGTATTAGAAGAAGCTGGCTTACCAGCTGGCGTAGTAAACTTCGTTCCAGGTAACGGTTCTGAAGTTGGTGACTACTTAGTAGATCATCCTCGTACACGTTTCGTAAGCTTCACGGGATCTCGTGATGTAGGTATCCGTATCTATGAGCGTGCAGCGAAAGTAAACCCAGGCCAAATTTGGTTAAAACGCGTTATCGCTGAAATGGGCGGTAAAGATACAATCGTTGTTGATAAAGAAGCAGATCTTGAATTAGCAGCTAAGTCTATCGTTGCATCAGCATTCGGATTCTCAGGACAAAAATGTTCTGCATGTTCTCGTGCAGTAATCCATGAAGATGTATATGATCATGTATTAAATCGTGCTGTTGAATTAACAAAAGAATTAACAGTTGCTAACCCAGCAGTATTAGGTACAAACATGGGGCCTGTTAATGACCAAGCTGCATTCGATAAAGTAATGAGCTATGTTGCAATTGGTAAAGAAGAAGGTAGAATTCTAGCAGGTGGCGAAGGGGACGATTCTAAAGGCTGGTTCATCCAACCGACAATCGTTGCTGACGTTGCAGAAGATGCTCGCTTAATGAAAGAAGAAATCTTCGGACCAGTAGTAGCATTCTGTAAAGCAAAAGACTTTGATCATGCGCTTGCAATTGCAAACAATACAGAATACGGTTTAACAGGTGCTGTTGTTACTAACAACCGTGACCATATTGAAAAAGCACGTGAAGAATTCCACGTTGGTAACTTATACTTCAACCGTGGATGTACTGGTGCAATCGTAGGTTACCAACCATTCGGTGGCTTTAACATGTCTGGTACAGACTCTAAAGCTGGTGGACCTGACTACTTAGCACTTCACATGCAAGCAAAAACTACTTCTGAAACTTTATAAGAAATAGTAGAGGAGCTCTTCACAAAATGTGAAGAGCTCCTTTTAAAATTGAAATCCCATATATTACCTTCGTTCGAAGGGGATGAGCTAAAACCTATTAATAGCGGGATAAACATGTGAACAGAAATAAAATGATGAGAAAAGTTGACTTATTAGTCATATTTTTTAGTATTCATTTTGAGAATTTCCTGTATAATACAATTTGAAAGAAAATCTATAGTTCGACAAGGAACACTCTTTTCGGTTTTGCTCACTGAAAGGAGTGTTTTTTTATGTAGCTAAAAATTCTTTCGTGCTTATTACATTTGCATATACGCCATTTAAACTAGCTAAAATTGTATTGTGAATATAAACAGCTGGTATAGTAGCGTTCTTAAAAGAAAGGTCTTTTGTAGCACAAGCATCGTGTATAACGGTACATTGAAATCCAAAATCAAATGCAGCCCTTACTGTAGCATCAATACACATATGAGTCATCATCCCGCATACGACGACATGTTCAATGTCTAAACGCTGTAATTGCTCTAGAAGATTAGTTTCTCGGAAGCTATTTGGATAATGTTTGAGTATAACTGTTTCTTCTCTAAGTGGACGGACCTTCTCATGAATATGTACACCTTCTGTATTAGGTAGGAAAAAAGTAGCGTCATCTTTTATAGCTACGTGTTGGATATGAAAAATAGGTTCGCTGTTTGTTCTAAAGTGTTGTAATAACTGATTAGCATATTCGCTTGCTTCTACTGGATTACGCAATTCCATCTTTCCATTTGGAAAATAATCGTTTTGAATATCGACGAGTAAAAGAGCTGTTTTCATATATTTATCTTCCTCCGAGTTTCATATTCAAATAAATTTATTCAATTCGTAGAGAGGATTCTCCTGTTTAAAAATATGAGGAAGAAGAATTTTACATAACTTTGAAAGTTACTATTTTCTTATGAATTTTCATCTGAAAATTTTAATAAAGGAATAATTAATATTTTTCTAAAAAATGTATTGACTCTTATTATTCTGAGTTCTATAATGAGAATTAATTAAACGACAATTAAATCGATACATTCTTATCCAGAGAGGTGGAGGGACTGGCCCTACGATACCTCAGCAACGGGTTTTTTAATACCGTGCTAACTCCAGCAAGCCATATAAAGGCTTGGAAGATGAGAAGATGTGAACGAGTACATATAAGTGCTCTCCTTCTTATCTTTATGGTTGATAAGAAGGAGAGCACTTTTTATTTTACCTCGAAAGCTCTACTTTAAGTTTTTACAGCATATAGGAGGGGGAAAAATGATTTCTTTTAACAATGTAAGTAAAGTGTATGAATCAGCTGGGCAATCTGTTCATGCGGTGGAGGATGTAACATTATCAGTTGAGAAAGGCGAAATTTTTGGCATTATCGGTTTTAGTGGCGCTGGAAAGAGTACATTATTACGCTTAGTAAATATGTTAGAGAGACCAACGGCAGGAACGATTTCAATAGATGATAAAGATATTACATCATTATCGACGAAAGAATTACGCAAACTAAGACAAAGAATCGGAATGATTTTTCAAAGCTTTAATTTATTTAATTCAAGAACAGTGTTTGGGAATATTGCTTATCCATTAAAGTTAGCGAAATTGCCAAAGAACGAGATAAAAGAACGAGTGAATGAACTGCTGAAGTTTGTAGGGTTAGAAGATAAAGCAAACTATTATCCAGAGCAGTTATCAGGGGGACAAAAGCAGCGAGTTGGCATTGCTAGAGCACTTGCGACATCGCCAGATATTCTTATATGTGATGAGGCAACATCAGCTTTAGATCCAGAAACAACGACAGAAATTCTAAACTTATTAAAGAAAGTAAATCGAGAATACAATTTAACGATTCTTCTTATTACACACGAAATGCATGTTGTGAAAGAAATTTGCCACCGTGTAGCTGTAATGGAGAAGGGAAAAGTTATTGAAGAAGGAAAACTGTTTGACGTTTTCACACAACCAAAAACAAAGACGACTCAAAACTTTGTACGTTCTGTTATTAATGATCATTTACCAGAAAGTGTTCTAGCGAAAATTCAAAATGGTGGTCAAATTTATCGTCTAACATTTACTGGTGAGGAGACAGGACAGCCGGTACTATCATATATCGCAAAAAACTATAACGTTGATGTAAATGTACTGTACGGAAATATTATTGAACTTCAAAATGTGCTATTTGGAAATCTGCTTGTAGAATTGCAAGGTGAGCAGAGGGAAATTCAAAAAGCATTACAACATCTAAGACTGCAAGTGCAGCTGAAGGAGGTAGAAGCTCATGCGAGTTGATTGGAGTATATTTTGGCCGCGCATACTAGATGCGACGGGGGATACCCTCTTAATGGTAATTGTAACCCTTATATTCGCTATAATTCTGGGTATACCTCTAGGTTTACTTTTATATGTAACGAGAAAAGGAAACTTTTTAGAAAATAAATGGGTCTTTTCTATTCTTAACATCATAATTAATACAATTCGTCCGGTACCATTCATTATCTTTTTAGTAGCTTTAAGCCCACTAACAAGAAGCGTTATTGGAACGACGATTGGAACAGCAGCAGCAATTTTCCCGATGACGTTAGTCGCATCAATTGGTATTGCTAGAATGGTTGAAACAAATCTTGTTTCCGTTCCGAAAGGAGTAATTGAAGCAGCGCAAGCAATGGGCGCCTCGCCAATTAGAATCGTTTTTGAAATCCTTGTACCAGAAGCGTTAGCACCATTAATCTTAGGTGTCACATTTATGACAGTTGGTTTAATTGAATTTTCTGCAGTTGCTGGGCTTGTCGGTGGTGGCGGTCTTGGTGACTTGGCAATGACGTATGGTTATCAACGTTTTGATACATCAGTTATGTTCGTAACGGTTGTTTTACTTATTATTCTCGTGCAGATAGCTCAAAATTTAGGAAACTACTTTGCGAAAGTCTTGTTACGCAGATCATAAAAAGGAAAAGAGGAAAAGAAAATGAAGAAAATTTTAGCATTTGCATTATCAGCAATTGTAGGAGTCTCAGCATTAAGTGGCTGCTCAAGTGGAGACACGGGTGCAGGAGCGAAAGAAAAAGTAATTCGCGTCGGTGTAACTGGAACGGATGGAGACGCTTGGGAAATTTTGAAGAAAAAAGCTGAAAAAGAAGGGATTAAGATTAAACTGGTGGAGTTCTCTGATTATACAACTCCAAATAAAGCTTTAGCTGATGGAGATATTGAATTAAACTCATTTCAGCATATTGCTTTCTTAGAGCAATTTAAAAAAGAGCATAAGTTAGATATTACAGCTGTTGGTACAACGCAAATTGCGCCAATGGGTTTATACTCTGAAAAATATAAGAAGGCAAATGAAATTCCAGATGGTTCAGAAATTGCAATTCCAAACGATCCAACGAACCAAGCACGTGCATTAAAACTTCTTGATGCAGCTGGAGTATTAAAGCTTAAAAAAGATTTTGGCTTATTTGGAGATCCAAGCGGCATTGCTGAAAATCCGAAGAAGTTAAAAATCACGCCGGTTATCGCACAGCAAACACCTCGTGTGTTAAAAGATGTAGCGGCATCAGTTATTAATAACGGTGTTGCTGGTCAAGCTGGATTAGATCCAGCGAAGGATCCTATTTTCTTAGAAGATCCAAAGAATGAAAATGCGAAGCCTTATATTAATATTTTCGCGGCTCGTACGAAAGATAAAGATGATCCAACACTGAAAAAAGTAATTGAATTGTATCATTCAAAAGAAGTAACAGATGCAATTAAGAAAGAAACGAATGATGGTTCAATTTCAGTTGATCTTTCACTTGAGGAGCTTGAAAAAATCGTAAAATAATGATTGGGTTTAATGGACTAACAGAAGGAACCCCTCCGCTGTTAGTTCGTTCAACATATAATCTACTTAACAAACGAACCCTAATTCTGTACCTTCCAATTTTGTATAACGTAGAATCCAATGTTTGTTAAGTAGAGTAATGGACCAGGAGTTTTCCTGGTCTTTTTTTATGAATGAAAGTAGCTAGCGAACAGTAAGGTAATCCAAATTATAATGGGATAAGAAAATAAGCTGAAAAGGAGTGTAATTACGAATTGCTTTTGATGAATTAAGTGTTTTTTTGATAAAACAAAGAAAATAGAAAAGAGAGTAATGAAAAATGCTGATATTACGCCGGGGTTATAGGAGCGATAAATGAAAAACAAAATAATATGTTGAACAGAGTTAAAGAAGATGGCCCCTTGTATAAAAATAATCCAGCATATAGAAGACAAGAAGTTAAGTTGATATAGAAAGACGATAAGTAATACAAAGATTGTTAATACGGAAATGGCAATGAAAAATTGTTGGCTAGTTATAAGGCGGATTGAAAATTGATTAGCAAGGTATTGTGGCATTTGGAAAGCTTCTTCAAGGTTATGAATGAAAAATAATAAGGGAATGATCCAGAGTATAGTAGTGGAATGCTTTTTCATCAACTTACATCACTCCAATAAAGTATAGAAAGCCTAAAAAAGGCCCTCTATACAGATAGTTATTCAATTATGATATTTTTTAAATTATTTTCATGATGCTCTCGTTCTTTCGGATAAGCAGCTAGCTCCTCTTGCAAAATATTTAATATTTGCTTAGCTGATTGCTGGATTGGATTAGGTAGCTCTTCTAATATATGCATCCCGACTTTTACTTTTGTACGAATTACCCTTCGTAGTAGTTCCTCATGCATGCACTACACCTCCAAACCGAATGTTTAGTATATCTTCTTCAAATTTTGCTCCTTGAATAGAAAGGTGTGTTAACGTTTTTGGCAATGTAATATTTCGTTTCACAGAGCCGGCTCGAATAATTAGCTCATCACCTTTTTGATTTAATGAAAGTTCACTTTTGTTTGAGAAGGGAATAGAAAGAATGAAAATATAATCATCGCCATCTTTTCTTACATATTGTGTGCGGCCGTTAAATTTCACTTCAGTAGGACAATGATCAGTTTTAAATAAAGCATCTCCTACACGCTCTAACATAGGTAAACCAACAACTTCTTGTTCAAACATTGGAGCTTCGTAAATAGGAAGTGGATCAAAACTATTTTGAATTAATGTTTTATATTTCTTTTGCGTATCTTTCCATGCTTGAAAATAAGGATCGGTGACGGTGTTAGGGATGACGCGATTAATCATAATGGCATCTACGTTATAATCGTATAAATTTAAATAAGTAAAGCTACGCTGAGCTTCTTTAATGACCATTTTTTCAGGATTTACAACGATGCGGATACTTGTTACTTCTCGGTTTGATAAAATATCTCTCATTTCTCCGAGCTGTTCAAGTGTATTTGTTAATTCGTCCATAATATCGTCGGTTGGAAGAGGGACACCAAGGAGTGGTTGAGCTACAGGACGAACGACTTTTAAAACTTTTCTTTTAATAGGAAACAATTTTTCCATCCACCAGCCGAGCATGTCTGGAAAGCTTAGCATTGCTAATGTTTCTCCTGTTGGAGCACAATCAATAATGATAACATCATATGTGTTTTGTTTATAATAATCGAGTACGCGAAGTAAGCTAATTAAATCTTCCATACCAGGAAACATCGTTAATTCTTCTGTTGTAATATCATCGGCTGCTTTGGAAGTGAAGAGTAGTGTAATATATTTCTGTAATTTTCCCCATCCTTTTTCCATCTCATAAATCGTATTAATTTCTTGTGCCCACAAATTTTCACGAATTTCTAATGGCTCAGAAGATAGCTTTATACCAAATGAATCTCCTAAACTATGAGCAGGATCTGTACTCATGACTAAAGTTTTTAATCCTTGTTTTGCGCTTTGAATTGCTGTTGCTGCTGAAATGCTAGTTTTTCCTACGCCGCCTTTACCTGTATACAAAATAATTCTCATCATTCATATCTCCTTTGTTTCGAATGTCGAATATTACGAGTGTCGAAGTAAATGATTGAATAAAAACCCAGATAGGGTTTTATTCAATCGGAATGTTTTTCATTTTAGGTGTAGAAACTTTTTCTTCTGTTTTTTGCTGTGACGTAGCAATGTGATTCATAATCTTTTGGAAGATTTGTAGTAAGAATGCTTTTTCTTCTTCTGACAATGCTTCTGTCACTAAGCTAAAGTAATGGGCTGCATTTTGTTTTACTTCTTGAACGAGCATTACGCCGTTGTCTGTTAACCGAATTAATACAATACGTCGGTCGTTTTCATCACGGTAGCGCTCAATATATCCCTTTTTTACAAGGCGATTTACAACGCCCGTCGTTGTACTCATCGGTATATCAAGAAGATCAGCAATTTTCGTCATTGTAATATCTGTATTTCGTTCCATCCAAAGTAAACAAAATACTTCTGTTTTAGAAAGTGTTAAATCTAGGCTTACCCATTCTTCAGGATAGAAAAGTTTCTTGGCGTTATCTAGCAGTAAGTCTAAAAAATGTTCATATTGCAACAATTAGTTCCACTCCCGTATATTTCGAGGTTCGTAATATTTGTTTTTATTTTATGTGGAATAGAAATAATTGTCAATATTTTTTGTTTGTTTTTTCAGATTAGACAGAAAACTATCTTTAAAATAGTATTCTTTTATGATAGATTTATAAATATAAAACTAGAATTTACATAAAAATCCATCATGGTAAATATACTTATCTATAATGGGTGTACAGCTAACGAGGAGGAGAACGATGAGAAGACGTAATACGCAAGCGTTCACATTTTTAGCATGGACTTCATTTGTTTGTGCGCTTTCAGGTATGCTAATTGGGATTTATACGTTAGATGAAACGCTTAGTGTAAAAGGATACTATTTAATTGGAACATTATTTTTAACGATGTCTTGTTTTGTGTTACAAAAAACAATTCGTGATAA
>NZ_JAKUDW010000156.1:0-8111 GCF_022662595.1 Bacillus cereus group sp. BfR-BA-01524
GTAAATCAATCAGCAGTAGTCCAAGAACAAAACGTGAATAATCAAGTTGTGAAAGAAAATAAACCAGCTGTTAATAAGCAAGAAGAAAGTAAGAAATCATTAGGAGCAACAGGTGGACAAGAGAATACATCAACATTACTTTCAGGCATAGCGTTAGTTCTTTCAGCACTGAGTATGTTTGTATTTAGAAAGAGATTATTTAAGAAATAAAAAAACGTTTTATCTTATTATAACGTAAGATGATTATACGAGTTTTTGAGAAGACATTATCATGGCGATTTCATTTTGAAATATGCTTATGGTGATGTCTTTTTTAGAAGGAGATAAATGTAAAAGGTGTGAATATATTAGTGAAGGAGGAGAGGTTATGTATGTCAGTTCTATTTTGAAAATTGAAGAGGTGGCAGCATTTATTGCGAATATGAATAAAGATGCTACTCATCATGTTGGCTATTGTGGAGATGAGAAAGAGGAGTTGTTACAGACAATTATTCATGATTTTTCAGATATAGGCTGGGAACAATCTTTTGTTGCTACTTATGAGAATAATAATTTAATAGGTTTATTAGGATTTGATGTGGATGAAGTAAAGAAATGTGCAGAGATATGGGGACCGTTTATTATCGCAGAGAATTGGGAAGAAGTTGCTTTACATATGTGGAAGGAACTTATAGAAAAGGTGCCTTTTCATATTGAGAGATTTTATGGTTTTTATCATGTGGAAAATAATAATTGTGCCCGTTTAATGAGGAATTTACATGCAAAAGAACAAGGTCGACATAGTATTCTCGTTTTAAATAATATTGTGGAGCACCGTATTATATGTAATGTAGAAGAGGCTTTACCACAAGTGTTTGAGCAGTTTATCGCTTTACACAATCATGTGTTTTCTAATACGTATTATGACGGAAACGAAATTATTGAACGTTTAAGTAAGACGAATAAATTATTTGTAAGTATGAAGAATGATAAGTTAGAAGGTTATGTATATGTGGAAGTAAATCCAGAGTTTCAAGAAGCGAATATCGAATTTATTGCAACCGCTGAAAATAGTAGAAGAAAAGGTGTCGGAGAGCGGTTATTACAAAAGGCAATTCAGTATATTATTTCCTTCCAAGGAATGAAGGAGATAGAATTATGTTTGAATACGAATAATGATCGTGCGATGAAATTGTACAAGAAAGTAGGATTTGAGGAGAAGGCATGTTTACAACACTATATAATAGAGTGAAAACCCATTCGTATGAAAATTATATTTCATACGAATGGGTTTTATTAATCTACTTTTCCCTCAGTTGTTACGGATTCAGAAGTAATTTGAGGTGCTAATCGTTACATAACTTTTTTTACTTTTTGCGTAACTTCTTTCGTTTGCAAATTAACATCTTCTTTTCGTAGCTCTTTAAAGAGTGAAGTAACCATAAGAACGACTACAATAGAAAATGGTAGCGCAGCAATTATAGCTGCTATTTGCAGTGCATTTAATCCTCCAGCTTGTAATAAAATAGCGGCAATTATCGCGATTGTTAATCCCCATATAAGTTTTAAACTATTTTTCGGTGATAAGCTTCCGTTACTCGTTTGCATGGAAACAACAAATGTTGCTGAATCAGCAGAAGTAACGAAAAATGTGGCTACTAAAATTAACCCGATAATCGTTAAAAATGTAGAGAATGGTAGATGTGAAATAACAGCAAATAATCCAATCTCTGTACCATTTTTTGCAATTTCATCAGCTATTCCAAGCGATTGGAACATTTCCATATGAATTGCGGTACCACCAAATACTGCAAACCAAAATGTACAGATAAGAGTTGGGACTAATACAACTCCAAAAATAAATTCTTTTATTGTACGCCCTTTAGAAATACGTGCGATAAATGTGCCGACGAATGGAGACCAAGAAATCCACCATCCCCAATAGAAAATAGTCCAGTTTTCAATCCAAGAAGAAGATTTTTCATTAAATGCTCCTAAATTTAATCCCATACTAGGCAAAGCTCCAATATAAGAACCGAGTGTAGATGTGAAATATTTCATAATAAATACGGTTGGCCCTAAAAGTAAGAAAGAGATGAGTAAAATACCTGCAAGAGAGAAATTCAAGTTACTCAAATATTTAATCCCACGATCTAAGCCAGTTTGTGCACTTGTTAAATATAAAACAGCGAAGATAGCTATAAGTACGAGCTGGGTAAGTAAAGTGTTATGAATGGAAGGGAATAAATAGCTTAATCCTCCAGCAATTTGTTGAGCACCAATCCCAACAGATGGTACAATGCCAAACACTGTGGCTAAAACAGCTAAAATATCAACTGTTTTTCCGATACGAGAATTTTTCGATCGATTAAATAATGGAGTAACTGTAGCCCCGATAGTGCTACCTTTTTGTTTGCGGAATGTGAAATATGCAATTGTTAAAGCGACCATTGCGTATAGTGACCACGGAAAGAGTCCCCAGTGGAAAAATGAATATTGCATAGCGAGTTTGGCGCTTTCTTCTGTACCTGCTTTTCCTGTTAATGGATCTGTAAAATGTGAAATCGGTTCAGCGATTCCATAAAAGAGGAGTCCAATTCCCATTCCTGCCCCAAACAACATGGATAGCCAAGATGGATAATTATATTTTGGCTTTTCTCCATCTTTACCAAGACGAATAGAACCGTACTTAGAAAATGCTAAATAAGCAGCCAAAATAATCATTGTAGTCATAAGTAGAGAGTAAAACCACCCAAATTTATTGAGGATAAATGAGTTTAAAGAAGATGTAACACTTTGTAAATCGTAGCCTTGTATCCAACTTGCTGGGGTAATTCCCCATATAATGAATAATGTTGTTAGCAAGAAGGAGATATAAAATACACTGTTTTCTTTTTTTATCATAGAATCCCACCTTTATTTAATAAAGTTAACAATTATAATAATCATAACAATTAAGTTTTTAATTGTCAAAAAATTCCCTTTTTATAACGTGAAAGGATGTAATTTGTTTTAGGGAGGTAAAGAGCAATGCGTTCACGATATGTACAAATTATAGGAAGAAATAATATGAAATATTGCATTTTATATTGTTACATCCAGATTTTATGTTAAATTCTTGAATGGAATATTAAAATAGGGGGCAAGGATATGAACAAGAAATCAAAGATCAATAAAGTGATGCTTAGCATTAGTACAATGGCTTTATCGTTAGGGGCACTTCAAACTCATGCAGCAGCGGAAGAAAAAGTACCATATAACGTGTTGAAAACGAAACCGGTTGGAATTGAAAAGCCGGTAGATGAAGTTGGACATATTTCAAAAGTGGATGAAACTTTATCATTTCAAGAACGTTTAAAAGTAGGAGATTTTTCACAGCGACCAGCATCTATTACGAAGAAAGCTGCAGTAAAGCAAGTTAAAGACAGCTATTCAATGGCTGATTTAAACAAAATGAATGATCAAGAATTAGTTGAAACGTTAGGCAGTATTAAGTGGCACCAAATTACAGACTTATTCCAGTTTAATGAAGATGCAAAGGCTTTTTATAAAGATAAAGGAAAAATGCAAGTCATTATAGATGAATTAGCTCATAGAGGTAGTTCATTTACGAAAGATGATTCAAAAGGAATTCAAACGTTTACTGAAGTGTTGCGTTCAGCTTTTTATCTTGCATTTTATAATAGTGAATTAAGCGACTTAAATGAAAGAAGCTTCCAGGATAAATGTTTACCTGCTTTAAAAGCAATCGCAAAAAATCCAAACTTTAAGCTTGGTACAGTTGAACAAGATACAGTCGTATCTGCATACGGTAAATTAATTAGTAATGCTTCAAGCGATGTTGAAACGGTTCAATACGCATCGAATATTTTAAAGCAATACAATGATAATTATACTACTTATGTAAATGATCGAATGAAGGGACAAGCAATATACGATATTATGCAAGGTATTGACTATGATATACAGTCGTACTTAACTGAGGCTCGTAAAGAAGCGAATGAAACGATGTGGTATGGAAAAGTAGATGGGTTTATTAATGAAATAAATCGTATTGCTCTTCTAAATGAAGTAACGCCAGAAAATAAATGGCTCGTTAATAATGGCATTTATTTTGCTAGCCGTTTAGGGAAATTTCATAGCAATCCGAATAAAGGATTAGAGGTTGTTACACAAGCAATGCATATGTACCCGCGCTTAAGTGAACCGTATTTTGTTGCAGTAGAACAAATTACAACAAATTATAATGGTAAAGATTATAGCGGGAATACAGTAGATTTAGAGAAAATACGTAAAGAAGGAAAAGAGCAATACTTACCAAAAACGTACACATTCGACGATGGATCAATTGTGTTCAAAACAGGAGATAAAGTATCAGAAGAAAAAATTAAGAGACTATATTGGGCTGCGAAGGAAGTAAAGGCACAGTATCACCGTGTAATTGGAAATGACAAAGCGTTAGAGCCAGGAAATGCGGATGATGTATTAACGATCGTAATTTATAATAGTCCAGATGAATATCAGTTAAATAGACAATTGTATGGATATGAAACAAACAACGGTGGAATTTATATAGAAGAGACAGGTACATTCTTTACATATGAGCGTACACCAGAGCAAAGTATTTATAGTTTAGAAGAGTTATTCCGTCATGAATTTACTCATTATCTGCAAGGGAGATATGAAGTTCCTGGTTTATTTGGAAGAGGAGATATGTATCAAAATGAAAGGCTAACTTGGTTCCAAGAAGGAAATGCAGAGTTTTTCGCAGGATCTACTCGTACGAATAACGTTGTACCAAGAAAGAGTATAATTAGCGGATTATCATCTGATCCTGCAAGCCGTTATACAGCAGAGCGTACACTATTTGCTAAATACGGTTCTTGGGATTTCTATAATTACTCGTTCGCATTGCAGTCTTACTTATATACGCATCAGTTTGAAACATTTGATAAAATTCAAGATTTGATTCGTGCGAATGACGTAAAAAATTATGATGCATATCGTGAAAATCTAAGTAAAGATCCTAAGTTAAATAAAGAGTATCAAGAGTATATGCAGCAGTTAATTGATAAGCAAGATACATACACTGTACCAGAAGTAGCTGATGATTATTTAGCTGAACATGCAACGAAGTCGTTAGCAGCGGTGAAGAAAGAAATTAGTGATACGTTGCCTATGAAAGATACAAAAATGACAAAACATAATTCTCAATTCTTTAATACATTTACATTAGAAGGTACGTATACAGGTAGTGTCACAAAAGGTGAATCAGAAGATTGGAAAGCGATGAGTAAAAGAGTAAATGAATCTTTAGAACAATTGGCGCAAAAAGAATGGAGTGGCTACAAAACTGTTACAGCATACTTTGTCAATTATCGTGTGAATAGCTCAAATGAATTTGAATATGATGTAGTCTTCCATGGAATCGCAAAAGATGATGGAGAAAATAAAGCTCCAACGGTTAATATAAATGGCCCTTATAGTGGTCTTGTAAAAGAGGGAATTCAATTTAAAAGTGATGGCTCAAACGATGAAGATGGAAAAATTGCTTCTTATTTATGGGAATTTGGAGATGGAAGCACAAGTGCAGAAGTGAATCCAGTACATGTATATGAAAGAGAAGGTTCTTATAAAGTATCGTTAAGAGTAAAAGATGATAAGGGAAAAGAGAGCAGAAGCGAAACAACTGTTACGATTAAAGATGGAAGTTTAACAGAATCAGAACCAAATAATCGTCCAGAGGAAGCAAATCGTATCGGGCTAAATAGTACTATAAAAGGTAGTCTTATTGGCGGGGACCACACTGATGTTTATACATTTAATGTAGCATCAGCGAAAGATATCGACATTTCTGTTTTAAATGAGTATGGAATTGGGATGACATGGGTACTTCACCATGAATCAGATATGCAAAATTATGCGGCTTACGGTCAAGCTAATGGGAACCGTATAGAAGCAAAATTTAATGCAAAACCAGGTAAGTATTACTTGTATGTATATAAATATGATAATGGCGATGGAACATACGAATTGTCGGTAAAATAAGCTCTTTTCCAATGTATGTTTAACTTTACTTTTTGTGGAAAATAGTATATTATATAGATATATAATATATCGGTTATTTTCTAGGAGGAGCCTGTCACAATAGGTTTCTCCTGTTCTTTTTTAGAGGCCTGTCTTACAGGCTTTTCTTTAAAGGGTAAATAACTGAAAATTAAGAACGATAATCTTTGAAAGAGGTGGGGCATACACATAACAAAAAAGGGATTGTTTAAGAAAGGGGGATAAGAAATGGTCTTGTTTGGTTATCCACTTGAAACAATTTATTTATATGGATTTATTATTGCTACTATACTCACTGTTATTTATATCTTCTTTGGAGATATATTTGAATCGATATTTAGTTTTGGGGGCGGATCTGTATCCGTTGTTACTTTATTACTTAGTTTTTTCGCTATGTTATGTGGACTTAGTTATATAGGAGAATATTTATTTTCCTTTAATAGCATTCTTATTTTCGGGGCTGCATGTGCTATATCCTTTATTGGTGTATTTATAATGAAAATATTAATTTTAAAGCCGATTGCAGAAGCAGAACAAAATACCGTACAACGTATGGATGAATTTATCGGTTGCAAAGGAGAAGTCATTACGACAATTCCTACAGAAGGATTTGGTGAAGTATTAATTTCATCCCAATTTGGAAGTAATGCAATCCCAGCTAAAACAGTTGGAAAAAAAGACATTTCGCAAGGAACAGAGGTTATTATCGAGGGAGTCCAAGATGGTGTTTTACTTGTACAAAACATCGCTTATTCTTTAAAGAAACCAAAATTATAAGGGGGAATTTACATGACGATTCCATTAATTATCGGTGGAGTTTTACTCGCAATTTTAATTCTACTCATTTTAGTATTTATTACGAAGTATCGTACGGTTGGTCCGGATGAAGCGTTAATTGTTACAGGGAACTGGCTTGGTGGAGGAAAGAATGTAGTTACCACTGATGATGGAAAGAAGATTAAGATTATTCGTGGGGGCGGTACTTTCGTAGTTCCAATTATGCAAAGAGCAGAGCCTTTAAGCTTATTAAACTATAAATTAGAAGTTGGTACACGTGATACGTATACGAAACAAGGTGTACCGATCACAGTAAACGGTGTTTCTATTATTAAAGTGGGATCAACAATTGAAGAAGTTTCCACGGCAGCTGAACAATATTTAGGAAAAGAAACAGAAGAGTTAAAAATAGAAGCAAAAGAAGTTTTAGAAGGGCATCTCCGTGCTATCTTATCTTCTATGACAGTAGAAGATGCGTATAGTAATAGAGAGCAATTTGCTCAAAAGGTACATGAAGTAGCTTCTACAGATTTAAAGAAGATGGGACTTCGCATTGTTTCCTTCACAATTAAAGAAATAATGGATAAAAACGGATACTTAGATGCGCTTGGTCAGCCACAAATTGCGACAGTTAAGCGTGATGCAACAATTGCGAACGCAGAGCGTGAAAAAGAAGCACGTATTGAAAAAGCACGTGCAGAAAAAGAAGCAAAAGAAGCAGAATATCAACGTGATGCACAGATCGCTGAAGCTGAAAAACATAAAGAATTAAAAGTACAGTCCTATAAGAGGGAACAAGAGCAAGCACGTGCAGATGCGGATCTTTCTTACGAATTACAACAAGCGAAAGCACAACAAGGTGTTACAGAAGAGCAAATGCGCGTTAAAATCATTGAGCGTGAGAAACAAATTGAATTAGAAGAAAAAGAGATTGCGCGTCGTGAAAAGCAATATGATGCAGAAGTTAAGAAAAAAGCCGATGCAGATCGCTATGCTGTTGAGCAATCAGCGGAAGCAGAGAAAGTAAAACAAATTAAAAAAGCCGATGCGGATCAATATAAGATTGAAGCAGAAGCGAGAGCACGTGCAGAAGAAGTACGTGTAGAAGGTTTAGCGAAGGCGGAAATTGAAAAAGCACAAGGTCAAGCGAAAGCGGAAGTACAAAAAGCGCAAGGTACAGCAGAGGCTGATGTTATTAGGTTAAAAGGTTTAGCAGAGGCAGAAGCGAAACAAAAAATCGCAGAAGCATTTGAATTATATGGTCAAGCGGCAATTATGGATATGGTTCT
>NZ_JAKUDW010000157.1:0-7923 GCF_022662595.1 Bacillus cereus group sp. BfR-BA-01524
TTTTTTTTTTTTTTTTTTTGTAGGAAAATTCATATAGATTTTGAATTTAATAGTTTAGAAATATGAAAGTCTGTCCACACTGTTTGTAGAAGGGACGGTGGAGGAAATGAAAAAACAAGTTATTGCTTATCTTCTTATATTATTAATTGGTGCACAGTTACTTGTGCAGTTTGGATATATGAAAGCTGATGCAAAAGGGCCTTCAGTTATTCCGAAAGAGGCCGTTCGATTGCGAATTTTAGCAAATAGCGATTCAGATAAAGACCAGGCATTAAAGCGTAAAGTGCGTGATGAAGTAAAAGCACAAATTGATGGCTGGGTAGCGGATTTAACTTCATTTGAAGAGGCACGCAAAGTAATTCAAAGTCATATTCCAGAAATCGAGAAAACGGTGGAAAATACGTTAAAAAGAGAAGGAAGTAAAGAATCATTTCAAGTGAAATTTAGTAAGAATGTAAAGTTTCCTACAAAGGTATATGGGAATTTTATTTATCCAGCAGGAGAATATGAAGCAGTATTGATCACAATTGGAGAAGGTGAAGGGGCGAACTGGTGGTGTGTATTATTTCCACCAATGTGTTTCTTAGATTTTTCGAGTGGGACAGCTGTAAGAAAAGAAGAGCACGTTGTGAAGGCGGAATCTCCTGAAGAGGAGCAGGTGAAACAACTAGATGAGGAAGTAGTAAATACAGAAGAGAAGAAAGTGGATAAGGTAAAAGAAACGAAAGTTGTAAAGCAGGAAGTAGTAAAAAAAGTAACAGCTTCTGAAAAGAAAGTAGTAAAAAATGAAACAAAAGTTGAAGAGCAGCCTGTAAGTAAAGAAGAAAAAAAAACTGTGGAAAAAGTGGAGAAACCTGTGGAGAAAAAACAAGAAAAGCAAAATGAGTATGTAAAAGTAGAAGAGGAAGAAGAAAAGCCAGAAGTTAAATTGTTTATTGTAGAAGCTTTTACATCTTTATTCTCTAAATAGTACTATTAATAAATCCCTCCTCATATATAAAAATGAGGAGGGATTTATTATGAAGAAAGTGTATTTTGCTACGAAAGCAGATGTGGAAAGATTACATTCTTTTTTCGGACAAGCTAATAAAAAAGATGATAAAATAAATGAGTTGTACGCACAATTTATGATTTTGGAAGAGGCGGAAGAAATACGAGCTGTAATTGGTTATGAACAAAGTGGGGAAGATGTACTTATTCGTTCTTGTTTATTCACACCTCATGTGGATAAACAGACTTTCTTATATTTTTTTGAAATGTTTTTGCAGTATATGAAAGAAAAAAGTGTTCAACAATTGTACTTACTAACAAACCATCCACAATCTGTACCGATCTTTCAGTTTTTTGACTTTTTTACTATAGAAAAGGATGAGGTTCCAGAGGGAATTCAACAGTTAGAACATTTTTGTAAAAATATAAAAGAGCAGAATGCAATAATACTAAATTGTCAGCTATTCACAAAGTTATCCACGGATTAATTAGGTTTATCCACATTTTGTGGATAAACCTTGTTTGTCTTTTGGATAAATCTCAT
This sequence comes from Bacillus cereus group sp. BfR-BA-01524, assembly GCF_022662595.1. Taxonomy (NCBI): domain Bacteria; kingdom Bacillati; phylum Bacillota; class Bacilli; order Caryophanales; family Bacillaceae; genus Bacillus; species Bacillus cereus group sp. BfR-BA-01524. The sequence goes on from NZ_JAKUDW010000157.1 coordinate 1,535, forward strand.
AGTAAACTAAAAATAGACAAGTATTTAAGGGTAGAAAAGGACGTGGAAAAAAATGCATACAAATATGTGGGTTGTGGATAATGTTGTGGAAAGAAAAAAATATTATCCACAGTTACAAGAAGCAGCAAAATTATTAAGAGAAAATGAGGCGGTTGCTTTCCCTACGGAAACAGTATATGGGTTAGGTGCAAACGCGATGGATGATGAAGCAATCGCGAAAATTTTCGAAGCGAAAGGAAGACCGAGTGATAATCCACTCATTGTCCACATAGGTACAAAATCTCAGTTAGATGGGATTGTGAAAGAAATTCCACCAGTTGCAGAGAAGTTAATGGCGCATTTTTGGCCAGGACCATTAACAATTATTTTGCCGAGAAAAGAAGGGATTTCAGAGAGGGTGACGGCGGGACTTAATACGGTCGGGGTAAGAATGCCTGATCATCCAGTTGCACTTGCTCTTATTGAAGAGGCGAATGTACCTGTTGCGGCACCAAGTGCGAATCGTTCAGGGCGTCCAAGTCCAACACTAGCTTCTCACGTATATGAAGATTTGAATGGGAAGATCGCAGGTATTGTTGATGGTGGTGCAACTGGAGTAGGCGTTGAATCAACTGTAATTGATTGTACAAGCACGGTTCCAACAATATTGCGTCCAGGTGGGATTACGAAAGAACAATTAGAAGCAGTGATAGGTACCGTTTCTTTAGATCCAGCTTTAAAGGATGAGAAGGAAAAACCGAAATCACCTGGAATGAAATACACACATTATGCGCCGAAAGCACCACTTAGTATTGTTGAGGGCTCACGTGAGTTTATTCAGCATCTTGTAGATGAAAAAAAGGAAGAAGGATTTAAAGTAGGCGTATTAACGACGGAAGAGTATCAGCATGTATATAGCGCAGATGTTATATTATCTTGTGGTGTTCGAAGTGACTTAGCTAGCGTTGCGACTAAATTATATGATGTACTTAGAACATTTGATGCAAGTGAAGTGGATGTTATTTTTAGTGAGTCGTTCCCTAATGAAGGAATAGGGAATGCTATTATGAATCGTTTAACAAAAGCGGCAGGACATCATATTATTATTGAATGATAAGGTACGATTAGCAAACAGAATATTTCTCCTTGGATAAGCATATTGTGAAGTAGCACGTCCAAGGAGGGGCATGAATGACGTTTGAAGAGCTAATACCTTTAATAATTATGGCATTCGCCTTAGGGATGGATGCGTTCTCGGTGAGTCTTGGTATGGGGATGATGCCCCTAAAGTTAAGACAAATCCTGTATATTGGTATGACGATAGGGATATTTCATATTATTATGCCGTTTATAGGAATGGTACTAGGTCGTTTTTTATCAGAGAAGTATGGAGATATTGCACATTTTGCGGGTGCTATTTTATTAATCGGACTAGGGTTTTATATCGTATATTCGACCATTTTACAAAATGAAGAGACTAGAACTGCCCCTATTGGAATTAGTTTATTCGTATTTGCATTTGGTGTTAGTATAGATAGTTTCTCAGTAGGGCTTAGTCTTGGTATTTATGGGGCACAAACAATTATTACGATATTACTTTTTGGATTTGTTAGCATGTTATTAGCGTGGATTGGTTTATTAATTGGTAGACATGCGAAAGATATGCTCGGTACATATGGTGAGATAGTAGGTGGTATCATTCTGGTTGGATTTGGATTATATATCCTTTTTCCTATATAATTTTATGTAGGAGGGAATTATGAACAAGCTATTGGAATGGTATGTTAAGTTTTTAACCTTCTTTCCTCGATGGCTAAGAAGACTTATAATTTGGGGTATTATTTTGCAAATTTCGATGTTAGGTTGGATTAAGTTAATTCGTGAATGGTGAGATAGTTCCTTTCTGTGAATATTTTGTTTGTACTATATTTATTGCACTAAAAATTACAGATATAGAAAGGATGAGATGAATGACGAGATTGAAGCAAGTTTTTGGTATTATTATTAGTTTTTTTGTTTTTTGGTTTAGTATGCTCGGTGTACAAATGTTTGCTGAGTTTTTAGATATTGAGTCATTGAAATTTGTTGCGGGAAAGACTGAGGCGGCGCGTGCCTTTTACTCTCCGTACCCGTTTTTAATTGTTTTTCTTATTACACTGCTTTCCTTATACTTCTTCGTAATTAAGCTAGGGAAACCGAAAAAAGAAAAACTGCCTACTTTAGAGGAAAAGAAGGAAGAATTACAATGATAAAATCCCCTGCTAAAAAGCAGGGGATTTTTATGTTTGAGTGATGGCAGGAATTGAGCTGCCTTGCTTTTAAATATATCCAGTTCCAGCGGCTAGAATGGTCGGTGGCTTCGCGTCTTCCTGCGAGGCAAAAAGCGCCTCTACGTCAGAAGCTCCATCCCCCTCCCATTCTGAACGGGCCGCTTCTGCTTTTAGATATTATCCAGTTCCAGTGGCCAGCTCTTCGCATCTAAGAACCTCCCGCACGAAAGGTAAAAAGCACCTTTTGTGCGAGAGAACCTTAGCTGGTCAGAGCTAAACGGGCCACTTCCACTTTTAAACTGGCCTAACTAATTCAAATTGTTCTCCTAATTTTGCATAGTTGTGTCCTGCTAGGCGACTTATTGGCTTGAGTCCTTCTGCGTGAATGCGCCCTTTTTCATATAGATGTTCGGCAACGTGGAAACGAACGACGCGTCCAATTAGTAGATCACAAGCTGGTGAGTCTTCTGTTCCACCAAGTGGAATTGCACGTTCTAATACGCATTCCATTCGAATATTTGCTTCTTTTACACCTGGAACGGAGATGGCTTCACTTTCAATTGGTGTTAGTTTTGCTAGTTCAATTTCACTTTCATTTGGCGGGAGATTGGCTGCTGTTTCGTTAATTGCTGCTACATATGATTCGTCAGAAATATGTACGACAAATTCACCTTTTTCAATTGCGTTTCGGGAAGTGTCCTTTCTTTCTCCGGCTTTTCGTTGTACAGAAACGGAGATAAGTGGTGGATTAGCAGCGACAATATTGAAATAACTATATGGTGCGCCGTTTAATACACCGTCTTTTGTTACAGAAGTAACGAATGCGACTGGGCGTGGAATGATGCTTCCCGTTAATAATTTGTAATTCTCTTTTTCCGATTGTTCATTTGGATTAATGGATAACATGCTTAAAATCCCCTTTCTAAATATGACGACTTATTGTTTGTTTACAAGATGTTAGTGGAAAACTCCTGCTGGAAAAATATTTTTTTGGCTTTTTTGTAAACGAGACAAAAAATGTATATGTCGATAAGAATAAGTATTGCTGTTTTGATGCAACAAAGTGTGTTTGTCATTTATATGCCAAATAAGGATTTAATTTATAAATGACAAACAATGATGGAACTAAGATAAAGCGAAAATTTTAGAAATGGAAGTGTTAATTAAGAGAACGGCGGTAAAAAAAGTGTAGGACGTGATTCCTGAATTTTATTTTCATCATTTTCTTTAGCAGCTTGTCCTGTTTGTCTCGTATTTTGTCCACCCTTTTTGGCAATTTGTCCGCCTTGACTAGCATTTGTTCCTGCGTTTCCGCTAATCTGTCCATTTCTATCAGCTGTTATTGTAAATCCAGCCTTCCCGCCTTGATTTGCAAGGTTATTGTTGTTGTCATTGTAGTTGTAAATGTTGACGTGGATGTGAATTTCAATTGGAAGATCATCTTTGCTGAGTTTGAAGGAGGAAGTTGCTTCTGTTTGTTCTGTGTTAGTGTTTTTATATTTTTGAGAACGACGGTTCGCCATAAGAATGTTCGCTCCTATCTTTTTTTCTGCTCAGCTTAAAGCCCATCTTCCGCCGGTGCTGAAATGTTTTCATCAGCGCTTTCTTCGCCGTCGGCAACACCAGCCTCGAATTCGCTTCTTTTGATTATGTTTTCACTATCCTCTCTAGCAACTTGTCCCATCTGATTCGCATTCTGTCCGCCTTTTTTAGCAATTTGTCCACCTTGACTTACGTTTGTTCCACCTTTTCCGCTAATTTGGCCACCACCAGTCGCTGTTAATTCGAGTCCAGCTTGTCCACCTTGATTAGCAAGATTATTATTGTTTTTATTCTTATTTTTGTTTTTAGCCTTCGCTTTTACTTTGCTTTCATTATCATTTTCGTTAGTTGGATCCATTTCTTCTTCTAGAAGTTTTTTATCGTGGTTTTTCATAAGATTTTTCCCCCTTATTATATTTAATACTAGTAGCATATGTTTGGCTTTTAAGTGTGATTGGGGGTTGTCCTATGAGTTGGAATTTAAAAATTTCTTCAATGAAAAGTATTGGATTTTCCTAGTGAAAAAAATTATAGATTAAAGGAATGCTGAAATCCCCCAAGCTGCTTTCTTGGGGGATGAAGAGTAACATGACATAAAAATTAAAGTAAAACGTATGCGCCAGGTCCGATTAAAGCTACACCAACAGCAACAGCGATTAACATTAAGTTATATTCATATCCATTTTGTGTTACCCAGTAACCATTTTTTCCGTGAACAGTGAAGATAGCCATTAACATTGTTCCAACGATAAATAATGAACCAACTACAATGAAAATACCTGATGCGAATAAGAAACCACCTAGTAATTCAGTTGCGCCAGCCATAAATGCCATAAATACACCAGGGCGTAAACCGATTGACTCCATCCAGCCACCTGTTCCTTTTAAACCGTAACCGCCGAACCAACCAAATAATTTTTGAGCACCATGACCCATGAATGTAATTCCTATAATAAGACGAATAATAAGTAGACCGAAATCCATCATTTTTAAAAACCTCCTAAAAGTTATTAACTTACCTTGTGTAAGTAATGATAAAATAGTTACTTACTTTAGTCAAGTGGATTTCGAAAAAAGTTTGAATTAAATTTTACAAATTAACAACAAAAAATAAAATGTGGTAAAGACCTCTAGACAAGTTGGGCAAAAAAAGAGAAAATATAAATAGAAGTTAACTTCTTATTGTTATTCAGACAATCAGAATTGACTGGAATTTTGTGAAGCGCTACAATAAGAGTCTATTAGTAATGACGTAATTTATTTCGAAAGCGTTTTTACAGTATAATATTCGAAGTATGAAGTCTTACATGTATCCCGAGCTTTACTAGGGATTGCCCTATAAACTTTTAGGTAAATTATAAGGAGGACTATCCTATGTTTAAAAAATTATTCGGTCTTGGTTCAAAAACAAATGAAGAAACAATCGTAGCTCCATTAACTGGAGCAGTGAAAAATATTGAAGAAGTACCAGATCCAGTATTCGCTGGTCGTATGATGGGTGACGGTGTTGCAATCGATCCTACTGAAGGTGTAGTTGTATCTCCAGTTGATGGTGAAATCGTACAATTATTCCACACAAAACATGCTATCGGAATTAAAGCGAAAAACGGAACAGAAATTTTAATCCACGTTGGATTAGAAACTGTAAAAATGGAAGGCGAAGGTTTCGAAGCTCACGTTTCTGAAGGCCAAGCTGTAAAAGCGGGAGATAAATTAATCTCATTCGACTTAGAATTAATCCGTGAAAAAGCGAAAAGCACAATTACTCCAATCGTTATTACAAACACAGATGCAGCTGAGTCTATTAAGACAACTGTAGGCGTAGCAGCTACAAAAGGTTCAACAGAAGTAATGAAAGTTACAATGAAATAATGGTCGTATAAGAGGAATCCGTTTCGTATGAAATGGATTCCTTATTTTTGTTGCATATTCAGTAGGTATGTTAAAATACTCTAGGCACTTGGAAATAGGGTTTCACATATATGTGGATAAGGCGCATTTTTCTTAGAAAAAATATAAGAGAAATGCGCCTTTTGTATATTCACATTTCTTTTGTTCTATTCTAATGTAAGTTATGATGAGTGGTAAGAAATCGAATATAGGGGTGGGTTTGGATGAAACGAGTGTTATTTGTTTGTACTGGCAATACATGTCGTAGTCCAATGGCTGAGGCGTTGCTTCGTCATCACGGAGGAGATAGGTTTGAAGTGCAATCTGCTGGTGTTTTTGCCTATCCTGGGAGCGATGCATCGGTACATGCGAAGGAAGCTTTAGCTGAAAAAGGAATTTCAATTGATCATGCCGCGCAGCAAGTAAACGAAACTTTGCTTGATTGGGCTGATATTGTCGTAACGATGACAGAAAATCATAAACAAATTGTATTTGGGCATTATCCGAGCGTTGAAAAGAAATTGAATACATTATATGGATTAACTGAAGATATAGACAAGGACATTTCAGATCCATTTGGAGGCTCGCTTTCTATTTATAAAGAAACGTTAGATGAGATGGAAAAACTTGTACAAACTTTACTGAAAAAACATTCAGTAGGTTGATGTTTCGTGTATAATACGATATTGGAGATCACTTCGTACTATT
>NZ_JAKUDW010000158.1:0-7803 GCF_022662595.1 Bacillus cereus group sp. BfR-BA-01524
AATAAAACTTTATTAAATAAAAAATCGACCGCCTGTGTAATAGGCGGTCTTTTCTACGTCTACTAACGTACGGTTACTAGCGTATAGTTACATAAGTCGGACTAGCCGTTGTAATACGTACGCCCTTTAGAATTGTGCACGCGGTATTGAGGCAAACCATTTACGTCGACTTTAACGTCGAAACCTTACGTTTTAAGGTCGTTTTTACTAGAGAATTATCAGCGAAATTGAGTATGTACATGCGAAGTAGTATAAATACATTAGTATCATTCTAAATCTACTTTAGATATTAAACTATACGTGGAATCTACTTTTAGGAAATACCTTCGTACACCTCATATAACAACGTCTATCCGTCAATATGAAGATGAACCATATATATATGATTGACATAGAGGCGATTGAAAAAGGAATTGGGAATGGCTCAATTACAATGAAATACTTAATCGAAACTGCTGAAAAAATAAATGTTTCTCATATAGAAGGTGGACTATCAAGTATAGATGCAAGTAATTTTGATAAGTTCGAACGTTATTATTAAAGGTTTGGATTTGAAATGAAATCCTATAATGACAGAACATCTGGTAAGATTAAATTAATATTGCCATAAGAAGACTAAAACGATGAACATCAAGGGCGCGTTATGGATACCGTCGCATTCGCGATGAGATAATAAACAGGGGATACAAAATCAACCATAAAAAATTTCAACGAATTATGAAAGAGTTAAACCTAAAAAGCTTGTTCCGTATTAAAAATTTTTTTCTTATAAAGGGAATGTAGGTAAGATTGCATCCAATATTTTAGAACGTAATTTCAAAGCTGAAAAGCCGAGCGAAAAATGGGTTACAGATATAACAGAATTTATATAATGCAGTGAGAAACTCTACTTATCACTGATGTTAGACTTATTTAACGGAGAGATAATTGCTTATACAATTGATTCAAGACCAACCTATTCACTTGTCTCAAGGATATTAGAGAAGGCTTTTCAATAATTTCTATATAAATCCAATATCCTAATATACTCAGATCAAGGTTGGCACTATCACAATGAAGAAATAACGTCATGCCTTAAAGGCACGGAAGATTACGCAAAGTATGTCTCGTAAAGGGAACTGTTACGGTAATGTGGTTATTGAAAGCTTCTTTGGTACAATGAAATCTGAATTTCTTTACCTAAAAGATTCATAACACACTTTAAGCAAAAAATACATCGATTATTATAATCACAAAAGAATTAATGCAAAACTAAAAGGCATGCGTCCGGTACAATATCGAACTCATACCCTAAAGGCTGCCTAGTGAAATGATCTGTCTAACTTTATAGGGTCAGTTCATATGACTTGCTGTCTTTTGGTTTGAACTATATTGATAGATACAATACCAACAGAAAACAAATCTATAAAATAAATATTTTATGCTTTAATAAGGACTTAATTCACTGTAACTCTATGCATTTCTTTTTTCTTTTCTGTGTAATCTTTCCATTCATTTTCTATATTTTCAAAATCACCCTCATATTTACTTTTAATTTCAGACAAATTAATATCATTTTGTTTTTTTTCTTGATAATTCAATTCGTACTGTAGTTGTTGTCCTTGCCATTCGAGGCTATTCTTAAGATGTTTTAAAGCTAAATAATTATAATAATCATTCTTTTTTATATCATAGTAACTAATAGAATTTCGATTATTCGCACTAATGATTGGTAAACGCTCTCTAGTTGATTCAGTTAATTCTTTATATAATGTTGAATCTTTGAACAAAGAATCACTGTAGTCAAAGTAACTTATTGGTTCATATATTGAAAAATCTTCTACCAATACGTCATCACCATACGAGTTTTTGGAGTTTTCATCAATATATTGTTTAGCACTTTCCATCCTCGCATCTATCGTTTTCATTGTCATGTTATTAATACTGATAGAAGACTTTAATTGACTTATTAGCTTTTCTTTATCCTGTGCGTCATCATAAAGCTTTGTACCAAAATAAGTAAACATAACTCCAAGAATTGTACCTAGGATTGTAATACTTATTTGTAATATCAAATCCTTCCCAAATAGAGATTTCTCCCCTACTGCATTCTCACGATTCTGTTGCTCTCTTAGAGTTTGTGACGTTTCTTGTTCTTCTGTATTAACTACACAATCTTGTTCCATTAGTTTCCTACCTTCCACTGCTATATAATGTTAATCAAAAGTTCAGTAATGTTTATCATTCAAATCTTAATTAATTATTATAAAATTCCAACACTCTAATTAATGATTTAATATGATGCACCTACATGAAGTCTTTTTCCTGCTTACCATGGACATATTGAATTCAAATCATCAACTCAGTAGTTGCTTGCGATAATTGGGTTACACCTTTATATCTTTATTAAAACAAGTTATATACGTTCTTAAATTTCAAGAAAGTAATCAAATTCATTAAACTCTACCATTATTCACGTTCTTGATAGGCACAATTAATCAAATCCTTAACGCAATCCAAAGAAGGAATGTCTCTCAACTCTATATCAATCTGATTTTTGTCCCTTGGGTCAACAGGAATGCAAATCCTTATCTTACCCCTATATTTTTCAAAAATAGAGTCTCTCATTTTAGTAGGTACGTGGAACAATACTCTATGTCCTTTTGTTGTAATTGATAAAAATTTATAACGTCTTGTTGCTCGTCTTATCATAATACCGTCAGATAGATAATAATACACATCTTCTAGACTGTATGCATAATCAAAAATTTCTTTAGCAATTTGCTGTTCCCTTAAACTAAAGTTTTGAATTAATTGGTCAATATTCTCAAACTTAGACTTATTTCTCGGAACTTTCCACTTATGTATAGTAATGTTTTCTTTAACTTCGTCTAGAATAATTTCCTTGTATTCGTAACCATGTTTTTCAAGCCCTTCTTTGAGTCCTCCTACAAAAGTCAATCCGACCAACATGAATCGGGCATCTGGGTTATTTACAAGTCCATTGTATCGAATCAATTGCCCTACAGCACTATCATTTACCTTCAATTTAACTTCAACATAGAGTTTTCTATTGTTTTTATCCAAAAATAGCAGGTCACACCGTTTTCCGCTTAAATTAACTTCACTTTCTAAAAAGATACATCCCTCTTCAATTAAATCTGGATTTGAAATTAATATTTCTTGAAATTGAACCTCTTTCATTTCCATCAATCCTTTTTGGATATTTATTATCTTTCAAAATAATTGTGAATATTTACCTGATACCACTTTATATATTTCTGTTTCCGCTCACTCAAAGTAATATTCATAGATTCATTTGTATTTAGAAAAACCGTTGTCTCTTCATCTAAACTATTCGAAATCAATATTATTCCATTCTCATCAAAACTAATATATCCCTTGTCAAATAAGGCCTCATGATTTAAACAAAGTAACAAACCATTAATAGAATCTAACCGCTGTTGATGATTCGATTGACCCCAAGGTTTGATATGACTTGCTACTAGAAAACGTTCATCAGAAACACCACATAACCTACATTTCTTTTCAATTTCCAATAATGTCTTCTTAAACGTTGATTGACCTATTCAACTTCTAATAACTTGTTCCTTCTCTGTTTCAGTTATTTTTATTTGTTCTGGCGTCACCACTACAGTTGATTCTAATTCAGTATAATTATCTGCCACAGATTCGACCTCTACATACAGATTGGTGTTACCCTGTTTGCCATAACTGTGTAGAGATTGGATAACTAGACTAAAATCTGAATCTTGCTGCTCTATCATTATTTTAGATTTTTTAACTTTATTATGAGTCTCTCTATCAACTTCAGCTTTAAAGTGTTAGCTCCCATCAGAAAGAGTTCGTACTTCAAGCGTTTCTTCTTGAGTAGATGCTAATTGAGAATCTAAATTATGTTCATTAAGAAAGAATAATTCATTATTATTGTTTAATGAATCTCGAAAAGCATTTTCTGATACTGTCTCAATGAATTTATTTTCGTATGGATCAGTAATCATTCGAGAACGCTCTTCTACTAGCAAGCTTCCTCCACTTGATACGTCTCCCTTATGTACATTAAAAATAAATATAGAGTCTGGTCATATCTTTTCAGCGTTTTAGTCGATAAGTTTTTACTTGAACAATACAACATAAAATTATCTAGCTGTGATTCAAATTCAGTCAAAACAAAAACACCGTCTTTTATTGGTTTGATTTACAAACCAATAAAAGACGATGTTTATTAAAATGCATTAACATTACTTGTTGGTATGAAAAGAAGTTTGTTGGTAACTTTACATTACCGCTAAATAATCAAAGATACTGTTATATCAACATTTACGAAACTTTATATTCAAGTCTCAGCTTATCTGCAACCAATGTGATGAACTCAGAATTCGTAGGTTTTGCTTTTGACATTGATACTGTATAACCGAAAGTTTAAGCGTTGATATGTAGAAGTTTCTAATGTTTTCTTTTCGTCCAATAAAAACGTTAATTTTTACGTCCTTTATTGGCTTTTCAAATTACTATTCATTGGTTATATTTCACTATATAGTGTCATTATACATCAACAGAAAACGACGTCAACAAAATTTGATATATTCCTTTAACCTACCATACTCGAATGGACTAGCTATTGTTTAATTACCTCAACATTCAATTCTTTAGTAGCATCTCTTAATCCTAATTTCCCTCTAAGCTTTTCCATCAACTCTCCTCCAAAAAGAAGAAGAAATGCGTAATACTGTTTCATTTTCTTTTTACCTAGTGTATAATCCAACTTCGCTTCATGTATAACGTTGTGTCTGATAGCAATCAATTCACTTAAAACACTTAGCACTGTAACTTCCTCATTTTCTGACCTGTGTTTTTTGTTTAAAACTTCTTTAAACATATCAAAATCCAAAAATTTCTTATACGCACCATTTGCAGATTCTAGGTTTTGGAAATTATAAAAATTCATCTCCATATCTATTAGTGATTTTTCCCCTGATATTATTTCTTTTATCTCAGAATACTTAATCTTCCTATCATTTTGAAAAATTATATCTCTAGCAGTTTCATTTGTTTCTAAATTTTTCGCTAATAAATTTTTTAAAAAATCTTCTAAAGTAGCTACAGCAAACGGAAGTAATGTATTGTTCCTTAAAAGAGATTCATTACTAGACAAAGAAGAAGTGAAAAAGTCTTTCATACCGGGTTCTGTAGCTGACTGATAACCTTCCAAAAGTTCTTCATCTACTTCTTCGATAAGTCTATTAAATCTACCTACATTACTTAAAAACCTTCCAAATTCTATTTCACAGGCAATTTCAGTACTAGTTAATTGCGGTAACGTATTTTCTATAAAACTACTCGAAACACCGTTTTCATCAAATAATTCCCCACCAAATTTTTGCTGCATTCTACTAATAACATTATTTTGCATTTCTAAATCCATATAACTACGCCCCGGATAGGTAATTGATTTAAAATAGAACTTCCTTACCTTATGGCCGTTAATAATGACAGACTCTTTACTATCAATAGAAAAATCGCATCCCATTGTAGATTGGTTCTTGTCAAACCATTTATACCAATGAAGATTATTAAATCTGCGTTCAAATCCTAATTCAGCAAGAATCTCCTCAATTTCCTGAAGAGTAACTTCTCCTTCTACCGTTAAGCATAGCTGTAAACTTTCCATTCCCATAAATCTCATCCCCCTATTCATATTTCTACTTGCTTAATATTATACAACAGAACATTATTCATTTATTAAAAATAACTGCTTATTATTTTTATACAATTAAACCCCATAATTTTCTCGTAGTCTTTCAATATAAAATACGAAATACGTACTATTGCCATACTAAATCCAACAAAAAATTATATGACTCTTCATAACTCCCTCTTCACAAAATCAAGTATTCGCTTTACCCTTTCAGGATGATGTATACCATATAAATGCTCTAAACTTCCATATGATAAATGCGGTTCTTCTATACATATTGTTATCAAATTCTCTTCAATATCATTACAATATCGTTTAATGAATAGTTTAATCTCTGCCTAATTCTCAATACAAAACAGCGAACCCTATCTTCTTTTGGGAAAACCCTTCTAATGAATATCCTAAGTTACATTTTGTACAAACTTTTCATTAAAACTTCCCCTTCTCTATTTATGTAGAAAATTGAACTCATGTGATCCTCTTTTTTGATTTTAGACATAAAAAATTCCCTCCCGAAAATAATGTGATTTACATTATTTTCGGGAGGGATTGAAAAAGCAGACGCCTTTTATATTATTGGATTGTCAGAAAACGATGAGATAAAGAAAATGAAAAAAATTTATTCTAGGGCTGTTCCGGCCTATATTCAGGCTCCGTACCCCGTGGGTGGGCCTTGTCTTGTTAAGTTTCACGAAATCCTGCTGTTTTAACATGCTATAGACAGTGCCATATACACCCTAGTACCTACCCTCTACTAGTCACGAATACACAATGCAATGGAAAATTTCTGTGAATATATATTTTATCAACAACTGTACATAAAAACAGATTATTGACCACCTTGTACTTTACAATATACCAGTTATTTCTTTAAACCTATCAATTATAACTAAAAATAATAAAATAAGGCTACCAAAAAGATTATAGACTACAAGATTCTTTAATAAACTGTATACATCCCTCCAAATATCTGTGTATACCTTACCATTTTTAATTTTACATTTCTTAGGGAAATAAAAGAACCATACTACGTTAAACCTCTATCTACAATTATCTCTTAATTCAAACAAATATGTTTTGTTTGAATCCCCTGATCGTAAATAACAAAGTTATTTAATTTAGATGCCCTTAAAATAGTACACAGCTATATTACTTCTTTTTTGTAACTTTTCTATTTTCAATTTATCATTACCATTTAAAAATTCATTTAGAAAAATAATGTGATTTGTTTTTAGATGTGGTGAAAATAATTTTGTACCATCTTCTGTAATCGTTTCATAAATGCTATTTAAATATTTAGCAATCTCTTCACTATTAAGAATATCACCATTTAAAATTTGTAAAAGGTGTGTTTTAAAATAATTTTCCGAATCTAAATCCAGTTTGATATCTTCTGTTGATTCTTTAAAAATAGTAACTGTACTACAATCATTAGATTCCATGATACCCTTAATAACTTTATTAAGTTCTTGATTTTTTTGATTATCATTATACTCTACAACTCTATTTATTTTATCAAAACATTGTTTAATAATATTTAACGAATTTAAACCAAAGCTTTCATTGTTAATTTTAACAATTTCATTAAACATTTTTACTATTTCTGAAATAGATTGATCTATAAACGTCTGATAAACAAGACCTGTAATTTTATACATTTCAAATTCATCAAGGCGCATATATTTAATTAACCTATTAATTATATCTTTCTCATTCACAAAATATTTAGACCACAAATAATACATAGAAGAATATTCCTTGTTTAAAAAAACTAAATACTCTTTCTCCATCTCTTCTTGTTCGGAAAATGATTTTAATAAATCATAAATGTATTTATCTCTAATCTCTTCAGGGTTATTCTTGTAATACCAATTCTCAATTTTTATTTTTTTTAGTTTAGATATCTTTATTTCAACATTTTTATTAATAATATTGAACCAACCTATAATATTAACGTCATTGATAGTTTGCATACTAATAGATTGCTTCATTTCTAATATTACCTCAGCAGGACTACAACCTACAATCCGCCTTCTTTGAAGTTTAGTTAAATTATTTATAAATATGTCTTCTAATTTCTTCGAATCAACACTATTAAATTCAAT
>NZ_JAKUDW010000159.1:0-7723 GCF_022662595.1 Bacillus cereus group sp. BfR-BA-01524
AAGAGCAAACTGTTGCAAGTTGAGGGGTTAAGGAAATAAATGTAAGGAAAGAAAGAAACAAAAATTTGTAAATATCTGTTACAATAAATTAAATATAATAGTAGTTAAGATTTTTATACTAAGAATTATTTTATTGTGATCCATGGTTTAGGGAGGAAAAGAAAGTGGATAACTTATTACAAATGTTTCGAGATGCATTGCTAATCTCTGAGCCAATTTATAAAACTAACGATCTAGTATGGAATAAGTGGAATGCATACTTTAAAGATGTTGAAAATAATAATAATAAAGTACTCACATCACCCCATGCTTCTCCATCATTTACTGCATTAGTATCTTGGTTAGAGAAAAAGCAAGAGTCCGGAATTACATTATTACAAATTTATGCGAAAATTGACTCTTATAAAGAAGAAATATATAAAGAAATTGAAGTATTTATAGAAAAAGAATTTCAAAATGTAGTACATACAAATTCTTTAATATTAGAAAATGATCAAAATATAGATAAGCCAAATATAGTGAATCACGAGGATTATTACGAGGTAAATAACTCTGCTGTTTATTATAAATTAAGAGATGGGATTGCAAAGAATCAATTTGAAGAAGATGAAATAAGTAAGGTCTTACAATATCCCATTGAAACGAGGTCTTCTAATGGTGTAGCTCAACTTTCTTCACACAAAGATGAAGATTTAAGACTTACCAATATAGAAGAAGCAGCTCGATGGAATACCCTTGTAGATGACGTAATGAGTAATATGGATGATTTAACGGCAGATTGCTTAGATGCAATCACAATACAGTGGATTAATGAAGCAAAATCTCCAGATGATTTTATTGACTTTTCGTATGAACAAGTTTTAGAAATGTGCAACATTCCAAAAACAGTTGTTAAAAATAAAGAATACTATAGAGCAGAAGATAAAATTAAGATAGCAAAGAGAATTGCAGCTTTAGCAAGCATTTTTATCTATTTAAATGATGAGAATGAAGTCGTTGTATTAAATGACCGTGATGATGATGGGGAACGTTTAGAATTAAAGCGTGAAGTTATCAAAAGATTATTTGTATTAGATTCAGTTGTTTTATGGAGACATAGTGTTACTAACGAATACATGGGCATTGAATCTTGTCGTATTAAGCCGGGTAGCTTTTTAACTAATTATTTGTATGGATCAAATAATACAACAGCCCTATTATCTAAAAAAGCACTTGAATACAATAGTTATAGACACAAATATCATAAAAGGTTAATTCGATACTTAACATGGCAATGGAGAATTAGACAAATGTATTCATCATTGAAAAAGCCATATTCTATAGGTGGGGACAAAGGACTGCTAGCAGTAATGGATATCCCAAAAGATTGGAAGCCTAATCGTATTAGAGAACAGTTAGAAAATGTTCTAATGGATTTAGAAAATGAAAAAGTAATCTCTCATTGGGAGTATAGTGATCCACTGGATGAACAACAAATTGGGAAACGTAATTGGTTTAAAAATTATTACACCAACTTAGGAATAACGATTTTACCACCTGAAGAAATGCTACAGTCAATGGATAGGGTAATAGGAAAGAAGAGTATAGAGGAACCACAAGAGCAATTACCGGAAGCAACAGTTGTTAAAGAAATAAAGAAGACTGTAGAATCAGTCGAACAAATAGAGAAAAAGATCCGTGACCAAATACTGAAAGTACACAATGAAAAAAAGGTAAGCATTCGTGAAATAGCAGATGAAATTAGTATTTCTCCGTCTACATTATCTAGGTTTTGTAATTATAAAACAAAACGTTTATCTAAAAAAGCATTAGAAAAGCTAACAAAATGGTGTGAAAGACAAGAAATACTAGAAAAGATGTAACATAGACTAAATATTTCTTTTAATAATAGTCAAATTAAAAATACACATACATTATGTATGTGTATTTTACTTATTACTACCAATAATAGTCTGAATGTTCTTTATTTATTGTGGTTTTGGCGGGCGAAAATCCTACTGGAAAGTTATTATAGTTATGCTGTTTAATCCACTGCAATTAAATTTCTTGTCTTATCGATATGGTTCAGTAACATTCGATATTCTTCTTCATACATAGTTATACGTTGTAGAAGAGATTGATTCTCTGTTTCTAAATCTTCAATTTGATTTTGTAACTTTGTCAATTCATTCACATCTTTATAATTTTGTAGAAAGAGAATAATATCATCTAATGTAATAGACAAAGAGTTTTTTTCTTTTTCTGATGGGGAGAGGGGAATGTTGTTTCCCATTTTTCGGTCTTGTTTTGCTTGTTGTATTTCTTCTTGGTATTGTTTTCTCACATATGAATTCCAACGAAATCCACAAGCTGCGGGTGTTCTAGCTAGTAGTTTCGCTACTTCTTTGAATGCAGCTAATTGTGTTCCACCGTTACGAATATTCTGAAGTACTGTTGATGCGAGAAGTAAATCGTTATCATCAGTCCAGGAATCTTGTCTTGAGATTACCACGTTTTAACCCCCCTTATATGTTCTATATTATATATATGCAATTACTCAAAATGATAGAAGTTCAACTTCTCTTGAAATAATGGGGAGTAAGTTGATAGAAGTATGTATGATTGTAAATGCAAAATTGCATTTAAGGTTGACTATTCCGTAAAGGTGTAACTATAATAGTTACAGTTATGCAACTGAATTAATAAAATGGCTGGTATGAATTGGTTGTATTAATGATGTATAAACAAATATTAAAGAATGAATGGAGTTGAAAATATAGTCCTACATATAAAACGTTTATATAAAAAGAAATTAGGTAAAATACATTTTTTTATAAGTATATATTAATAAAAAGAGGTGCACGTTTTGAAAATTTTTAAGGGAATTCTAGTTTCTTCAATTGCATTAACAGCATTTAATGGGGTGGGTGGGCTACTTCCAAGTGAAAAATCAGAAGTTGCCTATGCAGCTACCTACAATTATTCAAATAAGCAATTGAATTCTACTGTACATAAGCAAGTTACTAAACAATTAATTTTGAAATTTAAAAATGAAGCGAATTTACCATATCAGGATGGAATAGAAAAATTCATTAAAGAAGAAAAACAAGATCCTGAATTAATTGGAATTTTAGCTGAATATCCAAATGTAACTATAAATCGACTTTTTAATTCTTTAAATCCTAAAGAAATTAAAAATCTTGGGAAAGAAATAAAAGATTCCGATCATATTTCTTCTAATTTGCTAAACTATTATATTGTAGAAACTCAAGATGATATTGATGTACAAGCATTACTTACAAAAATTGAAAAATCATCTCTTGTTGAAACGGCGTATTTACAGGAAGAAGAGGCGCCACCAGCAGAGCGTTTGCCAAATTTATCTGTTAATCCATATGATGAGCCTAGACTTACAAGACAAGGTTACCTTGAACCAGCACCATTAGGAATTAATGCACCTTATGCCTGGAGTATAAAAGGTGGAGATGGAAAAGGAACTACTTTCGTAGATATGGAGTATGGGTGGTTATTTAGTCATGAGGATTTAGTGAATCAAAAGATTGAATTGATATCTGGACAGAATAAAAGCGAGCACCATGATCATGGTACCTCAGTCTTAGGCATTGTTTCGGCAGAGGATAATAACATAGGTGGAATTGGGATCGCACCGAAAGCTAAGGTAAAGGTTGTATCCCAGATTAGGGATAACGGAAATTATAATACAGCTGATGCTATTTTAAGTGCGGTTAACAATATGCAAGCTGGAGATATTCTTTTACTAGAGGCACAAGCAACTTACGATGGATATGGAGATAAGAACTATTTTCCTGTGGAAGTAAAACCAGATATATTTGATGCAATTCGTATGGGAACAAATAAGGGAATTATTATTATTGAAGCAGGTGCAAACGGCGGAAATGATTTGGATCAATTTAGAGACCGTAATGGTAAACAAGTTTTAAATCGTAATAGTCCTGATTTTAAAGATTCAGGGGCAATTATGGTTGGGGCAGCTTCTGCAAGGGTTCCTCATAAGCGTTCATATTTCTCTAATTACGGTAGTAGAGTGGATGTGTACGGATGGGGGAATGCAGTAGATACTACAGATGCTAAACCAAGTGAATTTATAACAAATCTATATACATCTAGTTTTGCTGGAACATCTAGTGCATCGCCTATTATTGCTGGTGCTGCAGCATCAATTCAAGGAATTGCAAAAAATAATCAGGGGAGAGTATATACACCAAGACAGCTTAGGGATATTTTAAGTGATTCCAGCACCGGAACGAAATCCAATGATCCAACTTCTGATAAAATTGGTGTTTTACCTGACTTAAAAGCCATTTTATCTAAACTTGGTTTTTCACCAAACTTAGGTAATGATTCTTCTATTGTATTTCCTGAGGAACAAGAAATAAATAAAGGGAATGAAGGTTCTACTATTACGTTCCCGCAAGAGGATTCCGATAATAGTGAAGGGGACTCTAGCTTTATTTTCCCAGAATAATGGTGGAAAGAATTTTTGAGTATAAAGGATTCGTATATAGCTAGTTGTTTATAATACTAGTGAGAAAGGCTCTTATGTGTAGTAGCATAAGAGCCTTTTTGTTTTAAAATATACAAGTAGTTTAAGAAGATTTAGCGGGCATATGAATTAAGAAGATGTCTTACTTGTTCTATAAAATAATGATGGTGTATATTATTTTTTGATACTCGACTAGCCATAATAGCTCCTTCCATGGAAGAAGCAAGGAAAGAAGCAAGTGACATAACATCTATATCATCTTTAATTTCTTTTTTTTCGATTCCTTTTTTAATAAGAGATTCCATTAGCACTACTGTATTATCATATCCTTTTGCAGCTGCAGCATGTAATTCAGGGAAAACATCTGTACTTTCAATTGCGACATTAAGTAAAGGACACCCACCAGCTATTGGAGGATTGTTGGCCGCATCTTGGTATACAAGGAAGATGGCGATGATTTTATCTATAACATTCTCTTTATTTTCTATAGCCGCATAAAAATGTTTCCATATGATTTCTCCACCTTTATCAAAGGCAGCCAATGCAATCTCTTCTTTACTTTTAAATCGGCGATATATTGCGCCTTTAGGCAGAGAAGCAGCATCCATGATATCTTGAATGGATGTGCGGGAAATCCCTTGTGTATTAAATAAATACAAAGCTGTTTCAATTATTTTTTCTTTTACTTTATCAACTTTAGTCATAATTTATTTCCCTCTCGAATTGAAAATTCTGTTTTTTTGTTATTGGACTCTGAATCCAGAAATTTTTTGCTGTATTTTTAATAGAAGTTTTTTGTATAATTTGCTGCTAAATATGTTTATTTCAAAATGATAGATATATAGTAAATCATGAGTTTCTTACTTCTCTCATGCTACAAAAATTGAATGATGCTTACATATTATTATATATGTGGTTGGGAAAAGCAAGTAAGGCAATTGTCAGTATATATTTTTTTGCATTGGGTATTAATATCAACTTTTAAAGTTACGTATTCCCATCAATATTGCAATACTTTTATAAATTAATAAAAAAGTATTTAGAAACAGAGGGAATTATTGTATGATAATAACCGAACCAGACCGACCGGTTTGGTTATTTAAGATTAGAAAGGAGCAGCATCTGTTAATAAAGGAAGATATTTTTAGTTTGATATTCTAATAGGATTACTAATACTAAGTTCAAACATTAGAATATACAATAGCGAAGGGAGTAGGGTATGAAAAAAAATCTATCAATATTTATGACACTTTGTTTGTTTATTCAGTTGGCGTTTCCTGGATTCAATGTGTTTGCTGGATCAGTAGAGGGAATAGACCATACACTAAAAACAAATGAAACAGGAAATATGTGTTACAGAGAGCATGAGGGACACTTAAAGTTTCAATGGCCATTGCATAAAAAGAAAATAGATTTTGTAATTGTACAAGATGCGAGTGGAAGTTTTAAAGATTCTATAGGTAGTGTTAAAAATGCATTAAAACAAACTGTGGGACAGTTAGATCCTAAATATGATCGGGTACTGGTTACTAGCTACCAAGATTATAAAGGATATAAAGCAATGAATGGTAGTATCCTAAATAATAATGGTCCTGGGGTGAAAACAAATTTACACTCTGGTTTGAATAGTGGTTTAGAATCAGCAAAGCAAGGAATTGATAAAATTACGCCTTTTAGTGGTACACCAACGGCAGGTGGTCTTCAATTTGCATTGCAACAATATGAACAGGAAAAGGGAGCAAATGCCCCGAATCGTGAAACAATTTTTTTACTTGTTACTGATGGGGTTGCAAATGTCCAATTAGATGGCTACATTCATAAAACATCTAATAAAGTAAGTGATTGGACAGGCAAAGCTTGGTCTGGAGAATATCAACAAGATTACAAAGGTGCAATGAGCGAGGTTACTAACATAGCAAATGAAATAAAAGGTAAAGGCTATAAATTAATAACTGCCTTTTGGGAAAACAAGGAGGCTTTATCAGCTCCAGGTAATTACCATGATAAGTACGAAAGTGAAGTCGGGCCGGCATCAAGAAAAGCACTTCAAGGTATGGCATCACAGCCAGATTGGTTTGTTCTATCAAATAACATCGCAGAATTTTCCGAAAGCCTAATTCAGACAGTAGGCATGGTAGCAAAAAGTGAAAAAGATAGAATGGTTTTAGATTTTAAAAGTGATTTAGATGTTAAGGATATTCGTGTTGAAGGGCCAGACGGTTTAAGCACAAATCCAATTATAAAAAATAACCAGTTGATTTGGGATTTAGAGAGACAACCAGAGGGTGAGTACACTCTTATTTATAAGGGTAAAGAAACAAAACCTGATGTGAATGGATCTGATGTCATTGGAGGGTACCTCATTTCCAGTGATAAGAAGTTTGAAATTCCAATTATAAAAGTAGAACCAAATCCGAACGCAATAAACTGTATACCAGGTAAGATTGAGGCTGAAAAACTAGTAGATAAAAATCTAGTAAAAGTGGGAGACAGTGTAACATATACAATTACTGCGAAGAATGTATTAGAAAAAACAACTTCAAAAGATGTAGTGATAGAAGATACATTGCCAGAAGGCCTAGAATTAGATGCATCAAGTATTTTGCTCGATGGCAAGAAGGTAGAAGTTGAAGTAAAAGGAAATAGTTTAAAAGTAACAGTGCCACAAATTAGAGGCGTAGGGGAAGCAAAAGTAACTTTTACAGCAAAAGTAACAAAAGAGAAAGCCGGAACAATTGAAAACATGGCAATTGTGGTAGATCCAAATGATCCAGAGAATCCTCATAAGCCTAAAGTATCAATTGAAGTAGAACCAAAAAAAGAGGGAAGCGTTGTAACGAAGTACGTAGATAAAGAAGGAAAAGAATTAATTCCGGGAACGAGTACAACGGATCAAGTAGGAAAAGACTACAAAACAGAATCGAAAGAAATCCCAGGTTATAAGTTAGTCGAAAAACCGAAAAATGCCGAAGGTAAATATGAAGAAGGAACGACGGAAGTAATCTATGTCTACGAAAAAGTAGAAGGAAATGTAGTAACGAAGTACGTAGATAAGGAAGGAAATGAGCTAGTTCCAGGAACGAGTACAACGGATCAAGTAGGAAAAGACTACAAAACAGAGTCAAAAGAAATTCCGGGCTATAAGTTAGTCGAAAAACCGAAAAATGCCGAAGGAAAGTATGAAGAAGGAACAACGGAAGTAATCTATGTCTACGAAAA
>NZ_JAKUDW010000160.1:0-7628 GCF_022662595.1 Bacillus cereus group sp. BfR-BA-01524
AATTTGGAAGCACATGAATTTATGGAATTAGAAGAAAAAATAGCGAAGGATAAAATGAAAGAATGGTGGAAAACAGATAGGAATTCCATGATAGAGAGTTATTTAATCTTGAAGCCAGAAATTATGTGGAAAAAACCGTATTATTCTATAGAGCATAATATTGAAGTATTTAATGTTTCTGCAAAGGATATGAATGAAATACATAACTTTATTAAGACAATGTTTTTAATATGTACAATACTTTCATTTATCTTCCTTTTAAAAAGGTGGAGAGAGACTACATTTTTATGGTCAATTCTTTTACTGCAAACAGCTTTAACCTGTTTTTATGCCGCATATGAAAGGTATGCATTACCATTAATTCCATTTTTATTTATTATAATTGGAGTAGGAACTGTGGCAACGATTATGAAAATTAGTAAATTATTAATTAGTAAAAAATAGTTTGAAATAAAAAAACATCTTAATTTTTTAAAGAAATTAAGATGTTTTTTTATATATATTCATATTTAAATAGAAAACTATTCGTTATCAGTTTCAGTTTGTGTTACGTTTAATTTTTGCTTTAATAATGCATAATCTTGCGTTAATGTTACAAGTTGATGGTGTAGCTTAGAAATTTTTCTTGTTAGGTCAAAAATTAAGATGAAACAGAATAATAATCCAAATAAGAATAAGATGGATGGTGGATATTCTACTTTTAATAGTTTTCCAATCCAATTTATAATTTTATCAGTAGAACTTAAAATAGCCATTGCAACACAAACGAAAATCCACAAAATAGCATATTTTGTTTCTAAAGCCCCGCGACGAATGGAATTAATAATTAAGAAGAATAATAACAAAATAAAGATGAATGAAAAGGTAATTATATGCATTCACTGTCAACCTTTCACGATTTTTTGCATCAATATAGCAAGGCTTACTTTAATCATGTAATATGCAGATTTAAGAGGTGTGATGGAAGATTGTCCACCTTGTCGCTCTTGCATATTTACAGATATCTCATTAATGCGAAGTTTTTTCTTTTTTAAATGAATAAGAACTTCTGGCTCTGGATAATCTTTTGGATAATTGTGTGCAAAAATCGTAATTACTTCTCGATTGATAGCACGATATCCAGAAGTTGGATCCATAAATGTTTGTTTCGTTAAAACTTTCAGTAGGGCAGTAAAATAAAAAATACCGATTCTCCTTGAAATACTACCTTTGTAAGCTGTTTTTTCTGTAAAGCGTGAACCTAGCACCATATCACATTGGCCTTCAGCAATAGGCTGTATAATTTTGTATAAATCATCCGGATTATGTTGTCCATCAGCATCGAACTGAATTGCAATATCATATCCGTTCTCATATGCGTATTTATAGCCAGTTTGTACAGCTGAACCGATGCCCAGATTATATGGTAGATTAATAAGATGAACAGGGAAATTTTTTACGATTTGAGCTGTTTTATCTTGTGAGCCATCATTAATAACGCAAATGCTTAACGCTGTAAAATGTTGTTTTAGTTCTAGTAATCTTGTTAATGTATCTGCAATTGCTTCTTCCTCATTATAGGCTGGAATAATAATCAAAGTTTTTGGTATTGAAATTGGTACCTCGATAGACATTACCGCACCACCCCTTACATATTTAACTATATTATGGTTATTTATAAACAACTTTACTTAATATACCATTAAAAGTATAAGAAAATAAAGGAAAAACTGATGGGTGATTTTAGGAGGAAGCTACTGATACAAAGGCAAGCGATAGTATTTTTTTATAATAAAAAATACATGCAAGGCAGGACCTGTGCATGTATGATGAGAAGATTATGTTAAATATTCCAAGGCTTACTTAAAGTTAAAACTTCAGCCATCTCTTTACTTTTTAAACGTCCCTTTTTTCGGTTTTCCGCGCGTTCTAAACCGGTTGTGTGTAACCAATGTTCTTCCTGAGTTTCAGGTAGTACTTGTGGTACGGACGAAGGTTTTCCATCTTTTATAGCCACAAATGTAATGAAGCAAGTAGCAGCAATTCTACGCTCGCCTGCTAATAAATTTTCTGCGATTACTTTTACGAAAACTTCCATTGAAGATTTCCCTGTATAACATACAAATGCTTCATAACAAACAGAATCAGCTTGGTGAATTGGAGTTAAAAAATCAACTGAATCAATAGATGCTGTTACGCAATGTTTACGACTATGTCTTGCAGCCGCAATTGAAGCAATACTATCAATTTCTGCTAATAATTTCCCTCCAAAAAGTGTTTGGTGATTATTTAAATCGTTAGGAAAAACACGTGTTGTCTTAATTGCTTTAGATTCTCGCATGAATTTCTTTTCCATATATTCAGCCCCTATAGTCTGTTTTCAATCAGAATAATATGTGTAAGCGGAGTACTCATATTAGATATTTAATGAAGTAAAGTGTATTCCAAAAGAGGATTATTTAAACTTCTGTATTTGTATTCATGTAACTGAAAGAAAATTTATTTTATCTAAAATGTAGTGTAAAAGAGGATTCGCTTACATTGCAAGTAAAAAGTAATGACTATGTATTCGTCATAGAAATTCCCTATCAGCCGTGTACCCATTCATGATAGAATCATTTTGTTATGAATGGAAATAGAGGTGCAATGGACATATGAATCATATACAAACAAATTTTTCATCTTTCTTCAATAAAATTACGATCAGTGCGATGCTCGCATTTTTCGTTTATAGTTGCTGGGTAGCATTTGAGACAAGTAAGCAATTCTTTGGAGGAAGTACAACAAGTGTAACAATCATATTGGCAATTTTCGTCATACTTATTTTGTTAGTGGCATCAATTCTACAATATCGTTTTACAGATAAACAATTTCTTATTTTTCTTATAAGTATATCTATAGTTGTGAGGCTTAGTATGCTGTTATTTGTAGATGCTCCAATAATTGGTGATATGAAAGTGATGTATGAGTCTGCAAAGCAGATTGCAATTGGTAATAATATAGAGACTGTAACTCATTTGCCTTTTATTATATATGAGTCAGTAATTATTCGTATATTTGGTGATACATTATTCGCTTTACAACTATTTAATGTGTTATTTTGCGCAGGAACCGCATTTTTTATTTATCGTATTGCGGCAATGGTTTTTGGAGAAGAATGTGGTCGTATTGCTTCTATATTTTATGCTCTGTATATTCCAAATATATTGCTGAGTTCCGTATTAACTCCTGAGTCACTTGCAATATTTTTATTTTATTTTGCTTGTTACATACTTTTATATAAAGGGTTAGATCATCCTTATATGTGGGTGTTTTCAGCGGTTTTATTTGCATTTAGTAATATGATTTTTCCAATGGGATTATTTTTTCCTATTTTTATCACTGTATATGTATTATTAATTGAAGTGCTTCAATCAGCAACGAAACAAAAAGTGTTACTAAAGATGGTAGGGATACTTATTCTATTTTATAGTACTCATTTTGGTGTGAATTATGGAATTAAGGCAATGGGATTGTCACAATATACTATTTCGAATGAGACGTATGTTCAATCTGTCTTAATTGGAAAAACGAAACATGAGGAAAAAATAACGAAAAATCAAAGTGTAACAGAGCATATTGATCAAAAGTTAAAAGAGATTGAGGGAGAAAGATTTAAACTTTTAGAGCCGATGATAAATCAGTTTTCAGATGAGGGGATAAACTCTATTCTTTTCAAATGTGAAAAACTGATATATATAGCCGTAACATTGTTTATGACTATAGCTCTATTACACTTCCTTATTAAGAAACAACAAAATGAGGGATATATGTTGTTCTTATTTTTAATTAGTGGCTACGTATTGTTAAGGCTCTTCCAAGTAGATATGGCATATTACAATGTAATTATGCCGGCATTGTTTATTTTGCAGAGCTTTGGTGTTTATATGAGTTATGTGTATTGTCAAAAAATATTTTTCAGAAAATAAAAAGAATCCATTCTGGATTCTTTTTTTTGATGGAAGATGAAATTTAGTAGTCAGTGCAAATGGAAAGTATGCCTGACTTGAATTTTATCCCGCTATTTTCCGGACAGTAAGCCCCCCACCTCAAAATTCAGCGAAAGCAAAGAAGTTAGGTGGGGGCCCTGCTACTCGTAAAATCCCGATTGGTGAGGGCTGATTATATCTTATCGATTTAGTTCTAGTTGTAAATTATCGGCTGTTAGAGCCATTTGTGAGGAATCATCTTGAATTCCTTTCATTACTTGTGAAATAGCTTGTAGCTCATGTTCAATTTTCTTATTCTGTTCTTTTGAGTTAGACATATCTTTTACAATTTCTTGGAAGTATCGATCTGTTGCCGACATACTATCCGTTCCTTCTGATACGAGAGAGCTAATTTGTTTCACGGAAGACGAGACACGAGTAATTTGTTCATTTGTTTTTTCGACGAGCTTTGTAACGTTAAATATAGATTCTTTCGTTTGCTCTGATAATTTTCGGATTTCACCAGCAACAACAGAAAACCCCTTCCCAAATTCTCCAGCACGTGCAGACTCGATAGCAGCATTTAGTGCGAGTAAATTTGTTTGCTCCGCGATTGATTTAACAATATCTATGATTTCGTTAATTTTGTTAGAAATATCGAGAAGTTCATGAGTATCTGTAATAATCGTTTCCATATTCATTTGAATAGATCCCATTCGTTTGTTTTGCTGGTTTAATTGTTCTTTCCCTTTATTCGCTTTTTCTTCAGATGTTGTAGCTAATGATGTACCTGTTTTAGCAATTTCTACAATAGTTTCAGATTTGGCAGTTAGTTTTTGAATAGAAGAGCTTGTTTTTTCAGATACAGCAGCTAATTCTGTTGCGATATGCGTAATTGTCATAGCAGTTAGTTCTTTTTCTTTCTCATGTTCTTTTTGCATTCTTTCATATTCAGATTCATAAGCTGCAAGAACGAGTTCTTGTTCAAGAGTGAATAATTTATTTATAACGTTTATAGAATAAGAAAAATCATCGATTGTTGATATTTTTGTTTGTAAAATCTTCATGATAGAGCGGAATAATTCTTGATAAGCAGCAGTATACCATTTTCGATGTAAACCAATTTGTACATGTCTTTTGGCAATCCTAACACGCTGTTCAATAAAATCTTCATGCATATTGCCGCTGAATAATTCTTTAATATGTGTTTTTAAAGTTTGTTTTAGTTTTGGAATAGAGCTGTAACGTTCAATAATAGTAATTAAATTAGGTTGTTTTGTAATGTTGGCATAAAATTTTTCAGTAATCCAATCAATTTCTGCATAAATAAAAGGCTGTAGTACTTTTACAACTTGTAAATCTTCTTTTGAAATATGTAGCATATCCATTTGAATTTTTAATTCAGAATTAGTAGGTACATTAAAAGTTATTTGTTGGTCCTTACTTAATTCGATTATACTGGCATTTGTTTTATTAATATTTTTTTTGAAAACCCCAAGCATCATTCTTCCCCCTGTTTATAAAACGTTTTCAATTTTAAAACTAATATAGAGTAATTATATATGCTTATATATAATTACTCTATATTAGTTCGTTGAATAGTATATAAATTAAGAGAATTCTATCTGGAATTCTCTTAATGGCCTTTATTAATTTTAGCATGTGTTTTAAAGAAAACAGGGAAATGCACATTATATATTACAGTGACGACACGAATAACGAATGTTACTAATAAACAAACATAGAAAGCTAATACGTGCGCCCCCATAGCGTGTGTGATTAGGAAGCTAATTGCTCCTAAGATAGAAGCGATTGCGTAAATCTCTTTTCGGAATACGTAAGGGATATCTTGAGCACAAATGTCACGCAAAATACCGCCTCCAATACCTGTAATGACTCCCATTGAAACAACTAGAAATGAGGCATCAACATGATGTGACATTGCTGCATTTGCACCAATAGCTGTAAAAACGCCTAAGCCAACAGCATCAGAAAGCATAATAACGACTTGAAGTTTATTGATGCGCTCAAAAAACATACAAGTAAATAATGCTGATAATACACTTACGAAAAAGTAAATGGGTTTTACAAATGCGACAGGGGGCAGGTTACCAATCATGATATCACGAATAATACCGCCGCCGAGCGCAGTAGCTACAGCTAAACAAAGGACACCAAATAAATCTAAATCTTTTTTTAAACCAACTAATGTACCAGAAATGGCAGCGGCGATAATGCCAAGAAACGTAAATATATCGATTAATAACATGGCCTTAATCCCTTCCTCTTAAAGATGTTCCAGAGAAAAAATATACACTAAAGTATTGGAAATAACAATTACTTTTCGTTACATGTAGAAAAACGGATAAAATACATAAAGAAAGCGTTTGAAAATGTTTAGGGGAAAACGAAGCAAGGTTAATTTTTCATTGTAGGGTAGCCGAGTGGATGTCATTTTGTAATTATTTAATTTTATATATTAATACATAGATTAACAAATATTACTATAATACTGATAATAAGTGAAAGAGTGTTAGATAGTTTTTATAGAGATAGGGAAGGATAGCTAAAGGATAATATTTTCTAGTACTACTTAAGGTGGATTGGCTAGTTTCGGTATAAAAATAGTTCTCAATTTAAATATGAGTTATGTTATAATTGCTAGGTGTGTTTTAACGATAATAAATTATGATTAAAAGATAATGTTAAGATTTTGTATGGAGGTCTTGGAATGTTAGCAAATCAAGCTAGGGTTAGATTTGAGCATTTTTTGCTCTTTTTTATTATTTTACAGCCTGTTTTAGATTTATTAACGTCTCTTAGCATCACTTTATTAAAGTCAAATGCTACCGTTGGAATTTTAGTAAGATTCCTTATTATGGCTGTTGGTGGTATTTACATTTTAATTCAGGCAAAAGAGAAGGAAAATAGAAAGTTTTTAATTTATCTTATATTATTAGCCGGAGTTTTAGGGATAGGATTTATTAATAACAAACTAGTTAAGGATCCTATTGTACTTGGTGAAGAAGTTAAGTTCGTTGCGAAAGCATTATATATATATATTATGCTGGGGTCATACATTTTAGCTTTAAAATCATTGAAAAAGACAGTTAATATTAGCGATAAGGTTCGAAATAGTATTGTATATTCTACATTAATCATTAATGCAATTATGGTTATTTCTATTTCAACATCTACTGACTTTGGTAGTTATGAATGGATGAAGGTTGGTTCTCGAGGTTGGTTCTATGCAGGAAATGAACTAGGTTCAATCTTAGCTATTATTTTCCCTATTGTGGTACTATATTCTATTCAAAAAACAAAAAGCGTGAAGCACGTTTTATATTGGATCCCATCACTTTTAATGATTTATTCGCTAATCCAAGTTGGTACGAAAGTAGGAATGGGCTCAATTGGTGCTACGTTAGCAGCAGCAATCGGGATCATTGTACTGCAATTATTATTTGATAGAAAAAATCCGAATAAAAAATCTCTTGCACTTAACGCAGTAATTGCTATTATCCTATTAGCCGGTGTAGTTGGGACGTTTAAACAAACACCATTAGCGCAAAATATGGGTATTCACAATAACTATTTAACAGAGCAAAATGTGGCACAACAAGATCAAAAAGAACAAGAAATTAAAGATAAGCTGAAAAAAGAACAAGAAATTAAAGAAAA
>NZ_JAKUDW010000161.1:0-7481 GCF_022662595.1 Bacillus cereus group sp. BfR-BA-01524
TTAGCACATTAATATCCGTTTTTCCCTATAAATAAATATAAATTCAAGAAAAATACATAATCCCTTCGAAAAAACGAACATACTTTCGCAAAATAACTTGATTATATAGGTTGAGTAGGAATACAATGAGAACAAACGTTCCTTACGTAAGGATAATACAGTGTATTGCTATTTATTTTTCCCAAACCCACAAAATCAAATGTTAATATGTTTTATGCAGACATGGGAAGAAATTGATCTCTGTTATTATAAAGATGGAATTATACTATATAAGATTGTTAACATCATAAGCTTGATGCATTAAATAAGACATTAGTTGTTACCGATGTCTTCAGTTTTAACAATCCATTGTACTTAGATTGTAATGTAAAGTGTAGTATTAACAAATATAAAAAGGTATGGATGGATGATCCAAACACATACCTTTTCATGACTTTCAAACTTAATTTTTTTACCTTATGATAGAAAGTGCTTCTTAATGAAATATGTATAATCAATAAGAACATCTAGCGCTTCTTGTTGCTTTTCAGCAGGTATATCTGCTAATGCTACTTTAATAGATTCTAATTTACTTTCTAGAGGATTATTTCTTCCGAACAATTCATCTATGGAGATATTGTGTAGCTCTGCAATCCGCATTATCGAATCTGCATCAGGATCAGCTTTTCCATATTCCCAATTTGCATAAGTAGTACGGGCGATGTTTAGGCGATGTGATATATCGGCTTGTGTATATCCTCGTTTTTTTCGCAATTCAGCAAGTCGTTTGCTTAAATGGGACATATCTTTACCTATTCCTTTCTGATTTATAACGTTAGTGTAAAACAGAAAAGGAAAATTGTGTCCTTATGACTAATAATAAGTCACAATTAAAAATAACTTGTAATAATTAGTTTAAATGTTATGATGAAAGAGAAATATTTAGAGTTCTATAAGCAGGAAAATAGGAAGAAAACGATACATCAATCGAGTTTCTTCCTATTATATATACTTACTAAAATAATGAATTTCCTATATCTATAGTAGCCAAGTTTTGACGTCTTGTACGCTCTCTTAAATAACGTTCTGTAGTCATGATAGATTCATGCCCTAAATAGTCCCTTATTTTTTTTAGTTCAACACCCTTTTCCATTAAGTAATTAGCCATGAAATGCCTACAAGTGTGAGGAGTGATTCTATCCTGTCGGTAACGCAGAAAATCTAAATTTATTTCTTCTATTTTTTTGGCCACAAGAGAAGAGAGATAGTCAGCTCGATAATTTGATCCATCAGCTTTAGGGAGAAAAGCGGAGGTACTTGATGCATCTAGTTCTGTTGTTTGTTTACGTAAACTTCGAACATGGCATAAAGCATCCAATGTATCTTCAAAGATACGAACTTCCCTACTTTTATTCCCTTTACCAACAACACGAAGTAGATAGGCACTTAAAGATGAATGAAAGACCAAATCTGCCCATTTTGCAGTTGCGATTTCTTCGATTCGTAGTCCTGTTGTAGTTAACAGAAAAAATGCAGTGTAAACAAAATAGTTGGATTTTTTCAGTTCATCTAATATCTGGGTAACTTCTTCTGGATAAAGGTCACGATTGACTAGCTCTTCTTTTTTTACGGATACTTTTTTAAGACGACTACTAAAGTTGTCTGAGAGTCCGTTGTTATCATGCACATATTTTAAAAACTGCTGAACTACTGTTTTCTTTTTACGTAATGTGGTCGCAGCATATTTCTTACTTAATTCATAGAAGTAGATTTCCATATCATTATGGGATAACTCCTGGATGGTTCCGATTGTTTCTTTTATGTAGCGAAGAAAATGAGAAAGATCGTGCAGATACTGTTGTTTTGTTCGCTCACTTCTTTTTTTGGTTAAAGAAGGCTCATCGTGTAAAAATAAATAAACTAATGATTTTTCACTTAATTGGGAGTAGTCGATGTTACGGATACCCAAACCCATAATTTTTTCAAAATGACTGTTATCAAAAAAATCTGATTTTGATTTTACAAGTTGGTTATTATGTTCGTAATTTATAATATTCAAATTTAAACACAACCTTTTATAGAATGAAATATTAAACAAATTTTTTTATATAAAATTTTATTATTCTAATTATACCACAATAAATGCATAATTTATCGTGGTATAAACTTAAATGATTAAAATAATATTTTTTCCTTAAATTTTAACATTTCTGTTCAGGTAATGTATAATGGAAATGTTAAATTTGTTTTTTTTGTACATTTCAATCCAAATGCGGTAGGAGGAGATTTTTTTGACTCATCTTCGTCGAAAAATTTTACAAGAAATCCATAATTTAGAAGATACACATTGTTCAATTTGCCCTCTGAACAACCTATCAGTGAATTGTACAGATGAGCAAGAACAGGCAAAACAAAGAAACTACAAACATTGTAAAGGGTGTCCCATTTTCGATTCCATCCGAGAGAAAGGAGATCAATTGAATTCTTTGTCGAAAAAGAGTACATTTAATAAGGTACGAGAACGTTATATGGAAAATCCATTTAAATATCTGCAGTATAAGGAGTACTCAATCAAAGATGTAGTAAAAGAAACAGGTTTAACAAAGTATCAACTAAGAAAATTTAAAGAACAGCTAGAATGAAAGTTTCGGATGAGGTGAGATATGAGCTATTTATCTTTAGAAGAGGTATGTGATCGGGTAGGTTTAACAAAAAACCAATTAGGTTATTTAATTAAGTATAAACACATCGAACCTATCAATCTAGATACCTGGAAAGCAGATGGAGGATATTGCTTTGAAAAAGAGGATGTAAAAAAGCTAGAGGAATTATACAAAGATTGTTTAACATTAAAAGAAGCTGCTGAGTTTCTAAACAAATCTAAGACATACGTTCATAATGCAGCTAAAGATGGGATATTGCCTTTTAAAGAGATTGCTAAAGGGAAATCTACTGAACGCTTGTACTTAAAAAAAGATCTGGAAATATTCAAAGAAAGAATTGAAAATAGATCAAAAGAAGAGTCGAAAGAAAAAAAGCAGCATTTAAGTCTATACCTTGATGAAAAGGTATTAGAAGCTATAAAGAAAAAGGCTGAAAAGAAAGGGTATAATGGCTACAAGAAGTTTGCTGAAGACATTTTATCTGCAGAAGTAAAAGAAGACATAGAAGAATAGAAATCCCAGAGAGAATAGATCCCTAAAAAACGAAAAAACGTTATAAGGGGTCTATCTTTATTTTTAATTAACCTTTTAACTTTCGAGTGTAATTGTATTACCTAATGACTGAAAAACGATTAGAGGCGATTTTGAGAGGTCGTTTTTCGGGTGCATTCCTTAAAAAATCACTGTAATTACAAAAAAAGGGTTAATATACATAAATTATAAAATAGAGGAAAGGGCATCGAATAATTACAAGGGCGTTTTATTTAAAATGAAAAAAGTGAAAAGAAAGATATGAGAGGTAATGATACCAGGATTATAAATATAAAGACTTCATATGGAACTTATTAGGCCTATGAGTAAGCTAGAGAATTTGGGCAGATATACATCGCGGAATACATCAAAAAATATATTAGTTTTATTTCAAATTTATATTCTCAAAAAATAGCATATGAAACTAAGGTCAATTATAAAAAAACCAAGAAATATAGTGTACATATTTAGATTATAGTAAACTAAAATCTTATAAAACTCCTTAACTAAAAGATTATATACAGACTAAAATTGGACAGATTTTCTATTTTAGAATGTTGAAGTATGGTAAAATAGAAGTATAACTGTATATCGTGTGAAGGTGGGCTTGTTATTATCCCTTCTTTCCATTTGGAAGGAAAGGGGGTGATATAACATGGAATTTTTGTTTGAACTTTTAAAAGAAGTTGCTAGAGCAGTTGTGCGTGAGGTTTCAGCATACGCACTGAAAAAGCAATTCGAAAAAAAAGACAACAAAAAACCCGCGCTTCACCGACCAAAGTACAAGCGTGGGTCTAAAAGAAAAAGATAATGCATAATAACAGCCACCTTGACAGTAGCAGTTATGAGACGGGATGTTGACAGCATCTCGTCTTTTTTAGTTTATGCAATTCAGTTAAGTACTATACTTTATATATACTGAATATGCATTCAATATATAACTAATCTAAAGTAAACATACCATATTTTAATTTTTTGGTCAACGTTTGGAAATATGAGAGACTAATGTTGGTTTGGAATAAAGTTTGATCTTTTTCTACCGATGATCTTAAACAATCGCGCCCGTTTGCGGTATTTTAAATTGTTACCCCTTTGCCCTTTTTGGCCAAATAAAATTGCTTATGGCAATCACAAAATCAATACCTAACACAAGTGTCCATAATTTTAGAAACCCAACCAATACTTCTGTCCGGGAAAAATCGTTAATTAAATAGATTAGGACGAGTAAAATGCCAGCACCTATTAGAAAGGCAAGCACATGTTGTCCCCAACTTTTAAAGTAGTGTTTCGCATAATCGATGCCAAATCTTTTTACTGGTTTCGATCCTTGTTTCATCACATAATATTGAAAGCGTATATCAGCCCATTCAATCATACTTCTACCGTATGCGATAGAGATTCCAATATACACAGCAGCAATTGCATGCACTTTGGTAGCAGTCGCACCACGATACAAGTCTACACCCGTAGCAACCAATAAAATTAAATCAATGACAGGTGTCAAGGCTAGGAAAAACAAACCTAATTTATTTCTTTTAAGGATATATCGTGTGAATAGACCTAAAGTAATAACAACCCAAAACCCTATTTCACATGCAACGATTAACCACGCAATTACATTCACCCCAGCACCCCTTTGTATGACGTACGCAATTACTTGTTTCCCCTTAATAGTTCAACAAAATGGCCCGTTCGTATAACCTTATATTACTTTTACCATAGGAACCCCTTCAGATAAAGCATATCCAAAGGTGCAAAAAGGTGCAACTTTTTTTAAAACGGTTCATCTTTTTCAAAACGGTACGACTTTTTTCAAACCCACAACTAAATTAAGAGGTTTATACTGTGATTCATAATGTAAATGGTATAAAAAGTAAGAATAGTTTTATAGTGAAGGGTTTACTTGTTTTGAAAACAAGCAAACCCACTTGATAGATAGTCTTTTATATATTTTACTGCAATCAATTTATCGATACCTTTGTGCAAATTGCTCGCTATAAGAATCAACTAGTTTAGTTTTAGGAACGGATATTTTCAAATGATAACCATTAATAAAATAATGATATGTTATAATTTTCATAATATATAAGAAAAGAAGGGATTGAATGAGCACACAAATAAAGGTAACACCGGAACAATTAGAGCAAGCTGCTAAAACAGTAAGAAATACGAGATCATCATTAGAATACATACATAAAAATTTATACTCTCAAACTGAATTTATAGCTTCTCGGTGGAGCGGAGCAAGTAGTGATCGTTTCTATCAGATGTTTAATGAAGCCAAGCCAATGATGTTTAACATTTTGCAAGAATTAGATAAAATTGCAGTAGAATTAGAACGTGCAGCTGTTAAATTCCGAGAAGCAGATGAATTGTATGGCGGAAATTTAGTTGATTCTGATATTCAAGAAGGTGCCATGTGTGGAAAACTCCCTCCAAAATCAGAAGAGTCATTTTTCAATAAAAAAGATTTAAATGCTGCGTGGACTGGTATTTCTACTGGCTTTGTAGATGGTGCAGTGGATGCGTGGGAGGGACTAATATCCTTAGGTGATAAAGAAACCTGGCTGAATATGCGAGATGCGATTGTAAACTATAGGGAGACTATTCCTGCTGCATGGAACACTGTATCAGATACATTTATGAATAAATTTTGGAATGGAGATATGGAAAGTAGAGAGCATTATGTAGCTTATGGTGTAGCAACGTTAGGACTCGGGTTTCTGGGTGATAAGGGTCTTAGTAAAGCAGGACAAGCAGGGAAGGTAGCTGCTATTACAGGTTTTACTAAAGGAAAATCACTTGTAATTAATTCTCCGGCATACAGAAATGCATTACATATATTAAACAACTATGAATTTAAAGCTGGTAATCATCTTTCATATGCAGGGATAGGTAGTACACAACAATATTTACAGAAAGCAGCTACGTATACTTATGAGGGTGCGAATGGGCCAAAAACAATTCGTTTGCGTAAAGGGGACTTAGCAGGTGATAAGCACCCTGTTACAGGTATTCCGTATGATGCTGAAGGATTTCCTATCTTTGAATCAAAAGGCGAGATTATGTTAAAAGAGGCAGATTTCAAAAAGTCTAGAACAACACAGTCTAGAAAGTGTAGTAAGGCGTTATATGAACAAATAATGGAAAACCCTGAATTAGCTTTAAAATTTACGGATGAAGAAATTCAATTATTTAAAATAGGAAAAACCCCAGAGCATTATACATGGCATCATCATCAAGACACTGGAAGGATGCAACTTGTAGATTATCAGACTCATCATGATACCGGTCATACAGGTGGGTATAAAATTTGGGGGAAAGATAGCGATAAATAAGGAGGTACTTAATCATGAGTCACATTACATGGATTAATGTAAATGAAAAAGGGGTAACAGATGACCAAATTAAACAATTAGAACAATACTTAAATATTAAATTTCCTAATGATTTTATCGAGTGTGTACAAAAATATGATGGTGGATATCCAACGCCAGATACATTTAATATTCCAAATCAAGATGAAAATTCAATAAATAATCTTTTAACCTTAGATTCTGATAGAAAATATTCAGTTCTAGAAACATATAATAATACGAAAGATAGATTACCTGACAAAATATATCCTTTTGCCAGAGATCCATTTGGCAATCTTATATGCTTTGATTATCGAAACAACACTGATTCACCAACAATCGTATTCTGGGATCATGAGGAAGAAGATATAGAGGAAGCAATATATCCAGTTTGCTCAACATTTACAGAATTGCTTGCTAGTCTACGTGATTTCGAAGATGAAGAAGATTGAGAGTACTAAAAAACGGCCTAGAATTCTAGACCGTTTTTTTATGATTTACTAATTTTCCAACCTTCGTCAGTTTTCTCTAATTCAATTACGATTACTTTTTTATAATCGTTTTTAGAATCTTTTTTATACACAGCATCAACCGTTACTGTAGCGATTTCGTTTTTCTCTTCAACTTTTCTAATCTTATAACTTTTAAGATCTTCATTAATTGATTTCATTAATTCTGCATTTCCGCCAATGAAACCAACTATTTTTTTTGCTTCTGGTGTAAATAACTCTCCAAAATCTTTTGCATTTCCGTCTTTTGCATCTTCAAAATATGCTGTAGTAACTTCTTCAGGATCACGATTATTTCCACATGCTGCAAGTGCTGTAACTGATAAAGCCATTACCACCATTAACATGATTATTTTCGTAAATTTGTTCTTCATTCAAACCACTCCTTATATATAACGTAATTTCAACTCTTATAAAGAGCTAAATTACTTGTATAAGTATAT
>NZ_JAKUDW010000162.1:0-7390 GCF_022662595.1 Bacillus cereus group sp. BfR-BA-01524
TATATCGGCGATTTCCCAAATATATCGACATCAGTAGCACCATAAGCATAAGAAAGAAGCTGCCCCAAAATATCTTTTGGAACAGCTTCTTCGTCCTACTTATATAAATCCTAATCCCCATACAAGAACGTATCCAAGAACCGCTAAGCAAACCGAGCCAATCAGCCCTGCCACGAATGCTTTACTTCCTAATTTACGGAAAGTTTTAAACTCTACATTTAAACCGAGCCCTGCCATCGCCATTGCGATTAGCATATAAGCAATGACAACAATGTACCCCGCAACAACTTCTGGAATAATCCCAAGCGAATGCACTGCACTCATTGCTAAAAACCCGAAGATGAACCATGGAATTGGAAGGTCGCGCCATGATCTTTTTTCCTCGCTACCTTCACTCTTACCAAACCATAATCCGATTAAAATCGCTACTGGTACAAGCATTGCAACGCGCGTTAGTTTCACGATAACTGCGATATCTACAGCCGTGCTTCCTCCTGGCGCCGCAGCCGCAATTACGTGAGCAATTTCATGCAGTGTCGCCCCTGAGAACACTCCATATCCGTATGGAGATAGGCCAAGCACTGGATATAATAACGTATAAATAAGCGTAAATATTGTACCTAAAATTGCAATGATCGCCGCTCCAACTGCTGTTTCGTCATCTTTTGCTTTCACTTGCGGTGCAATTGCCACGACCGCGGCCGCGCCGCAAATTGCCGTACCGCATGCTGTTAAAATCCCAAGTTTCTTTTCTACTTTAAATACTTTCGTTAGTCCGTATACAACAAAAATAGTAAATGTAATAGCAACCGCCGCGATGACCAATACTTTCGGTCCCGCCTTCGCAATATCAACAAGATTTAATCGCATTCCAAGTAAGATGATCCCAAAGCGCAGTAACTTCTTACTCGCAAAGTTCGTTCCTGCAATCGCATCATGAGGAACTCCAATTGCAGCGCGCCAAACCATCCCAATTAGAATAGCAATTACTAATTGTCCCATAATATTTAAAAATGGAAGCTCTGCTAAATATTTCGCGGCAATTGCGATTAATAATGTAATCCCAATTCCTTGCGAAAATCCAAAGCCCTTCTTCTTTTGTATAACAAGTGTTTGTTCCACCTTGTACCACCCCAATAATCGTATTGGAACATGCATGTTCTTTCTACTTACATTATAAGAGAGTTTCTATAATAAGTTTAATACCAATACCAAATCTCTATCATCAGAAATACTTATGATAAGATGATAGAAAAAGAAAGGAGCCCATTATATGAACGTAGATATTTTAAGAATTTTTGTTACTGTCGTTGAACAGAAACACTTCTCACGTGCAGCAGAATTATTAAACCTTTCACAGCCCGGAGTAAGTATGCATATACGCAACTTAGAAAACGAATTTGGCACTACACTTATTCAACGCTCCCCGAAGCACGTCCAAGTTACGGAAGCTGGAAACATATTATATATACATGCAAAGCAAATGCTCTCTCTTTACGAAGATGCTAAGCAAGAGATTAATGAACTACATAACGTTGTAACAGGAACACTTCGCATTGGTGCTAGTTTTACAATTGGCGAATACTTACTTCCAAAAATACTGGCTAACTATGCGAATGAAAATCCACACGTCGAAGTTCATACTTTCATCTCAAATACAGAAGACGTTTTGCAAAGCCTTCGCTCTAATCAAATTGATATCGGCCTAGTAGAAGGGCAAGTCATATACGCTGATGTTGACGTTGAAACGTTTATGCAAGATGAAATGAAGCTTGTCGTTCCGCCAAATCATCCATTGCTCCGCACAAATGAAATAAATGAAAGCACACTCCAAGATCAAGTATGGGTATTAAGAGAAAGTGGTTCTGGTACACGCGCTTATAGTGACCGCTTTATTCATCAACACCATTTAAAAATGAAACGATTCTTTACATTCAGTAGTATCCAAAGCGTAAAGGAAGCTGTTAGTGCTGGTCTTGGCATCGCTATACTTTCTGATTGGACTGTACGGAAAGAGCTACTAGCAAAAGAACTATTCCACATCGAAGTTCCAAATGAACAACTAATCCGTCCGTTCTCCATCGTGCGCGGCAAATATTTCATTCCATCTAAAGCCATTCAAGTGTTCTTAAATCATGTAAATTCTTTTGCGAAAAAACAGCATTGACCTTCACATTAGTGTGAAGGTTTACAATACATGTAAAAGGAGTGAAACACATTGCGAATTGGAGAATTATCAAAAGAAACTGGCGTTAGTGAAAGATCACTAAGACATTACGAAGAAAAGGGATTACTCCCTTCTAAGCGCCTTGCAAATGGCTACCGTGATTTTGATGAAAGTGCCATCGAAAAAGTGGAGCTTATTCAAATGTACTTACAAATTGGCTTAAATTTAGAAGAGACGGCAAGGATGCTGCGCTGCCTTGAAATTGAACCGCACCTGTACGGCAATCCGTGCAGCAGTATCCTTACGCTTTACGAAGATAAACTCAATGAAGTAACAAAGCAAATCACATTACTTTCCAACATCCAAACGAATTTGCAAAAACACGTTTCACTCCTAAAACAAGCAAAAGAAAAGGGATGATTACATGTTTGTTATACATGGCAGTTCAAGACAAAACGGAAATACGGAAGCTTTAACACATATGATGATCGATGGAATTGAAACAGAACAAATTTATTTACGTGATCACACAGTCTATCCTATTACAGATAAGCGTCATGATGCAGAAGGATTCCAACCTGTAAATGATGACTACGAGCAGTTAACCAAACGCATGTTAGAGCACGACACAATCATCTTTGCTACACCATTATATTGGTACGGAATGAGTGGACATATGAAAAACTTTGTTGATCGCTGGTCACAAAGCTTGCGCGATACATCTCTTCATTTCAAAGAAAAAATGAAAGGCAAAAAAATGTATGTTGTCATCGTTGGCGGGGACAATCCAAAGCTAAAAGCATTACCGCTTATCGCTCAATTCCAATATATCTTTGATTTTGTTGGTTCATCATTTGAAGGTTATGTTATTGGGGATGCGAATGGATTAGATGAAATCAAAAACGATGCTGAGGCGCTGGCAAAAGCACAATTGTATAATCATAAATTCAAAAATAGTAAATAGAAATAAGTTTGACAAACCCTTTTGTATACGCATACAATAAAAGTAATATTATGAAAGGAAGGTACTTTGACCAATGAAGTTCTAATTCTCTTATTTATTTCATCCATCACAAATAGTGAACAAAAATGATGAAAACTAGCAGGGGATTAGTCTGTCCATTTGTCGATACTTTCTTTCGAAACGATCATGTAAAAAATCGTTTATTTATATACGATTTTTTACATACAAGGGCGACGTTTATCCTCTCTAGTGAAACTAGGGAGGTTTTTTTATGACTATTTTATTCGCAAGTAATATTGAAAAGAGCTTTGGTGATCGCACACTATTTACGTTACCATCACTGGAAATTCAAGCACAGGATCGCATAGGTATTGTCGGAGTCAACGGAGCTGGTAAATCTACGTTATTACAAATATTAAGTAAAGAAATAGAAGCCGACAGAGGCATAGTAACTCATCATAGTTCTATCAGCATCATTCCTCAGCTTAGCGAGGAACTACCGGAAACTCCATCTTCCCTTGCAAAAGGAAAATGGAGTATTTCAAACGTTACCGACGTAATGAGCGGCGGTGAACGAATGCGGCTAAAGATTGCCCATGCTCTCGAACAAAATGCAGGCATTTTATTCGCTGATGAACCAACAAGCCACTTAGATATGGTCGGTACAGAGCAATTAGAAAAGGCACTTTCATCTTATAAAGGAGCACTTGTTTTAATATCGCATGATCGTGAATTTCTAGATAATATATGTACCAAAATTATTGAAATTGAAGACGGTATTATTCAAGAGTATAAAGGGAATTATTCCAACTATCGAAAGCAAAAAGAACGTGAACGAATACAAAAACAAGCAGAATATGAGCAATACGTACAAGAAAAAAATCGTTTAGAACAATCCATTTTACAAAAAAAGCAACGTGCTTCTAGCATGACAAAAATCCCAACACGGTTCAG
Organism: Bacillus cereus group sp. BfR-BA-01524; assembly: GCF_022662595.1. Lineage (NCBI taxonomy): Bacteria > Bacillati > Bacillota > Bacilli > Caryophanales > Bacillaceae > Bacillus > Bacillus cereus group sp. BfR-BA-01524. The sequence goes on from NZ_JAKUDW010000162.1 coordinate 4,086, forward strand.
TTCATCTGAATCTAAACTTTATAAATTAAGTGGGGCTCATGGCCAAGAACAGGTTAGTAAAGCAGCAAAAGCATTAGAGACACGTCTCGAAAAATTAGAAAAGAAAGAAAAGCCAAAGGATTTTTCTCAAGCTCAGTTTGACGTACAATACCATACACCCATTCATAGTAAGGTCGCAGTACAGTTCAATAAAGCAACAAAGAAAATAGGCGACCGCACACTATTTAAAAATATGAATGGAACTATTGTCCCTGGTGCAAAACTAGCTATTTTAGGGGCAAATGGAAGCGGCAAAACCACTTTGTTCAACATGCTTCTCACAAACGAGCGTGGCATGCAGCTATCGAAAAGTTGTAAAGTTGGATACTTCGAACAAACATTATCTATTTTAAAAACAGATAAAACCATTTTAGAAAACGTTCTAGAAGAAACAAACTATACGGAAGCATTCGTTCGCACAATACTTGCACGGCTTCTATTCCGCCGTGAGGATGTTCATAAACCTGTGCACGTTCTAAGCGGGGGTGAACGAATGAAGGTTGCACTCGCAAAAGTATTTTTAGGAAACTATAATATGCTTCTGCTAGATGAACCGACAAACTATTTAGACTTAGCAACGCAAGAAGAATTAGAAACCATGTTACAAGAATATCCTGGCACAATACTTTTCATTAGCCATGACCGTGCCTTTATTCGCTCTGTTGCAGACCATATTCTCCAAGTAGATGAGAGTGAACCAAGAATCTTCCACGGTAATTACGAGCAATACACAAAAAGAACAACCGGGAATTCTGTCAACATTACTGAACAAGAATTATTACGATTACAAACAAAATTAACAGAAATCATCGGCCGAATTTCCATTCCAAATCATCACGATGACATCACATCTCTCAACCAAGAATACGAAACATTATTAGTTCAAATACGGAAATGTAAAGAAGCGCTCTAATGTCTCCCCTATATATCGACAAGGCCTTCCACATTTCCCAAGAAATATTGAAACTTCGACATATAAAGTAAAAAGCCATGCATCAGCACGGCTTTTTACTTTTATATACGAACAGCAGTCCCGCTCACAGCAACCATTAGCATTCCTTCGCGAACTACTTCGTAATCCACGTCGATACCAACAATTGCATTTGCATTTTTTTGTCTTGCGAAAGTTTTCATTTCTTCCATTGCAATGTCGCGTGCTTCTTTTAATTTACTTTCATAAGCACCCGCACGACCGCCGACAACGTCACGGACAGAAGCGAAGAGGTCACGAACGATATTCGCACCCATAATCGCTTCTCCATTGACGATATCGATATACTCAATAATTTCTTTTCCTTGAATTGTAGACGTTGTTGTTACAATCATACTTTATAGCCTCCCATATGAGATTTTTACCTACTTATGGTGCACTAATTCAGTACAAATTATATTTACGAACTAAACTGAGCTTCGTATAACCTACTGTATCCTCCGCCTTGCTCAATTAATTCATCATGTGAACCTTGTTCTGCAATACCGTCTTTATTTACAACGACAATTCGATCTGCATTTTTAATCGTTGCAAGTCTATGAGCAATAACTAATGTTGTACGGCCGACAGATAGCTCAGCAAGTGACTTTTGAATTGCTAATTCTGTCTCTGTATCTAATGCAGAAGTTGCTTCATCTAATATTAAAATTGGTGGGTTTTTCAAGAACATACGTGCAATCGCTAGACGCTGCTTCTGTCCTCCTGAAAGTTTCACGCCGCGCTCACCGATAACAGTATCTAAACCGTCTGGTTGTGAGTAAATTAAATCTTCTAATTGCGCTCGTTTTACCGCCTGCCAAATTTCAGCTTCTGACGCCTTTAAATTTCCGTAAGCAATATTTTCACGAATCGTTCCTGAGAATAAGAACACATCTTGCTGTACAATTCCAATTTGCTTACGAAGTGAAGATAACGTCATATCTTTCGTATCAATACCATCAATTTGAATCGATCCAGACGATTGTTCATAAAAACGTGGGAGTAAACTACATAACGTTGTTTTCCCAGCTCCTGATGGTCCAACGAACGCAACTGTTTCCCCTGCATGTATCTTCAAACTAATATCATTTAAAATCGGTTCTTTTTTTTCATATCCGAACGTAATGTTGCTATATTGAATATCACCATGTACATGTTTAACTTCCATCGCATCTTTAGCGTCTACAATATCTGGCTCTGTTTCAAGAAGCTCTACATACCTTTTAAAACCAGCGATTCCTTTCGGATAGCTTTCGATTACCGCGTTAATTTTTTCAATTGGACGGAAGAAAATATTCGTTAATAGAACGAATCCGATAAATCCACCGTATGTTAATTCTCCTTGCAGAACAAACCATGTACCGCATATTAATACGAAGAGCGTTACGAGACGCATGAGCATATAACTAATCGATGAATTTAAAGCCATAATTTTATACGCCATTAATTTCGTTGTACGGAAACGAGCGTTGTTAACAGCAAATTGCTCTTTCTCAAACTTTTCATTTCCGAATGCTTGTACAACACGAATGCCCCCTACATTGTTCTCAATGCATGCATTAAAATCAGCAACATCTGAGAATAAACGTCTGAACGTACCTGTCATTTTTTTATTGAAGTAAAGCGCCAACCATAATAAGAATGGAATGACGAAGAACGTTAATAGCGCTAACTTCCAGTTAATCATCATCATAAATGAGAATGCCCCAACTAAAGTCATAATAGCGATAAACAAATCTTCTGGTCCATGGTGAGCAATTTCCCCAATTTCCATTAAATCGTTTGTAAGGCGTGAAATTAGATGACCTGTTTTATTATTGTCAAAAAATCTAAATGATAGCTTTTGAATATGATCAAATAATTTCTGCCTCATATCTGTTTCAATGTTAACACCGAGCATATGCCCCCAATATGTAACGACATATTGTAGACCTGCATTTAACATATAAACTGCCAATAAACCGAAACAAGCCCATAAAATAAGCGTCCAGTTTTGCCCTGGCAATAACTTATCAATAAATTGATTTACGATAAGCGGGAAGCCAAGTTCTAGTAATCCTGCGATAACTGCGCAAGAAAAATCGAGTATAAATAAACCTTTATACGGTTTATAGTACGAAAAAAATTTACGTAGCATATCCTACCCCCATTTTCCAAAATTAAAAAGACTCCCTAAATGATAACCATTATCAAATAATTATTCAAGTTATCCGTCTATGAAACTGAAAATAAGCTTTGCGATAGTTGTCGTGTTTTGCCGGAAAGTCGATATATTCGAATAACCGCCGATATATTT
>NZ_JAKUDW010000163.1:0-7310 GCF_022662595.1 Bacillus cereus group sp. BfR-BA-01524
CTGATAGTGTGAAAGAAAATAAAATTCGTGTATATACAGCATATGAACGTAATGTAAAGGTTGGAGATACAGTACAAGCAATTGGGCATATGTTTTATGCATCTAATAATAATTTAGAATCAGTTAAATTAATGTATTCGGATGTAAAAACAATTGAAAAAGAAAATGAAGCTAGTGCAGAGGAACAGGATAAAGATGTAGTAGAAGGTAAAGTTATTGAAGTGAAAGATGTAAAAGATGGGTATTTTGTTCTTGAGGTAGATAAGTCAAAAGGTTCTTTACCTGATAGTGTGAAAGAAAATAAAATTCGTGTATATACAGCATATGAACGTAATGTAAAGGTTGGAGATACAGTACAAGCAATTGGGCATATGTTTTATGCATCTAATAATAGTTTAGAATCAGTTAAATTAATGTATTCGGATGTAAAAACAATTGAAAATTCATAAGAAACTCACATCTATAAACACTAGGAGTAAAGAGATGAAGAAATTAAATAAATTGAATAAATTAAATAAATATGTGACAGCTGCTGCACTTTGTTCAACTATTGTAATGGTAGATTTACATACATCAACTGTATCTCATGCAGACACGAACCCAACTGTAGTGGCAGCACAACCAGATGCAAAGTTATTAGAGGATTTTAGAAAAGAATTAAAAAAGCATATTGATAATCAAAATGAAAATATTACAATCACATATAAAACGGAAAATGAAAATATTAGGGAAGTAATGAACCAATTATATAAAGAATACAGTAAGATTTTAGATGCGGATGAGTATGCAAAATATATTGTAGATTCTACTGAATATTATATTGATGGACTGCCAGGGAACTATACATTTACATTGAAAGTGAAATACCATGAATCAAAAGGACAAACACAATATGTAAAATCTCAGGCGAAAGCGATTATTGGCTCAATTGTAAAATCCGGGATGGATGAGCATGAGAAAGTAAAAGTTATTCACGATTACGTTGTAAAACATGTATCTTATGATACGACTTATCAAGCGTATACAGCATATGAAGCGTTAGCGAATCGTTCTGCCGTTTGCCAAGGATATACATTATTAACATATCAATTATTAAAAGAGGCAGGTATTCAAAATCATATTGTAACAGGCACAGGAAATGGACAAGCTCACGCGTGGAATTTAGTGAACATTGAAAACAAATGGTATCACCTAGATACTACATTTGATGATCCAGTACCAGATAAAGCAGGGCGTGTAACGTACTCATATTTTAATATGTCTGACGAACAGTTAAGTAAAGATCACGAATGGGATCGTAGCAAATACCCTAAAGCAACTACAAGTTATTTTGGTGAATTAACAAACAAAATAAAAGCTGGTAGTTCAAAAACTCCCGTATACGAACAAATGTTAAAAGATACTAATTTAAAATTCTTATCAGCACAATACGGGGCAGAAAATTATATTGAATTTAAGAAAAAGTTAGAAAAACAATTCGCATCTAATCCAGAAAAAGTAGTAGTGCGATATAAGCAGTCAACGGATGGAACAATGCAAGATATAGAGAAAGTATTAGATGAAATAAATTGGCCAAAAGGTGCAAAGCGTGTGTCTTATCAAGTTGCACCATATAGTGTATTGGCAGGTTATTCATTAGCAACCATAACATTTAATTATTAATAAAAAGAACTTCTAGGTATGCTCTTTGTTTATAAAAGGGAGACAAATTCACTTCTTTCTACAGATTATAAAAGTACATAATGTCTTGTATTTATATATAATCAAGTATACCTAGAAGTATAATGTATATTACAAATCTCTGTAACAATAAGGATGTTTAATCGTACTATTTTGAAGCTCCTTATTGTTACAGAGATTCATGATTTATTTAAAATTATACTATGAAAGTTTGTAATGAAAGTCTGTAATTTGTTTTAATTCATTTCTTATATCTATTGAGTGCCCTAATAGGGGCTTTTTTTATTAATGGTATACATAACATCCATATATAGTTAACAAGGTAGAATTATAAAGTGAGACTAATACAGTAAGTTAGTAGATTTAGTATGACTTTTTTCTAATACAAACATAGTTAAAAGACTGAATATTACGCATGATTTCTCCATACATTTTCAAAGCAATATATATTCTGTAAGTGTTTTTGTATGTTAGTTTCTTTTACGAGATAATTTAAAAAGAAAGTCTGAGATGAAAGCTGTTCCTTGTCCAGGAATTATTTTTGTAGATGTCATATGTACCTCCTCTGTTATTGACTTATATTAAAAGACATTTAAAACCCTACTGTAAGTAGGTGTAACACATGGCTACTTGTAAAAAAGAAGTGTTCCAGTTAATAGACCATCTTGACTAACAAGATGAAAAAAGAAATATTTAATTTTTTAGAAGTATATGTAGTTAGTGAGGAATCGAAAAGTATATGAATTAGGGTGAAATTTCTTTTGTACATAATTTGTTCATTTTAATGTTAGAGAACTGAAAAACAATGAATAGATTAATATGAATGGAAGAATTAAATAAGAATAATAGAAAGAAAAGGATTGTATAAAATGGAAAATGTATTCAATGTAAAAAGAATGATTATCATATTAGTGGTTATTATTGGAAGTTTGGTTGGCTATTTTACGTTTCAATCAATCACATCACCAGTTAAGGCAGTTGCGAATCAAGTAAATTTAGTACAGCTTGCAAGTGAGCAATCAAAAGTTGAGATGAAAAAAGTAGCACCAGTTCAATTCAATGGTCAAGTGAGAAAAGTTGCCTATTTAACATTTGATGATGGCCCAGGAAAATATACAGCTAAACTGTTAGATATATTAAAACAAAATAATGTGAAAGCTACATTTTTTTTAATTGGTACAAATGTAAAACGGTTTCCAGATTTAGTGAAACGCGAGAAAGCAGAAGGTCATTATATAGCTATGCATAGTATGACTCATGATTATAAAAAATTGTATACAAGTGGAGAGTATGTAAATGAAATGAAAGAAAATCAAGGCTTAATAGCAAATATTATTGGAGAATCTCCAAAATTGACACGCCCTCCATACGGTTCTTCTGGTTTAAATGAAGAGCTACGTAATAAAGTAGTAGAAAATGACCTTAAAGTTTGGGATTGGACGATTGACTCTTTAGATTGGAAGAATAAAACGACTGTTATTGTTCAAAATGTACTTGCAGGTGCAATAAACCCTAAAGAAGTTATCTTAATGCATGATATTCATCCGCAATCTATTGCGGCAGTACCAGCAATTATAAAAGGTTTAAAAGAAAAGGGTTATGAGTTTGAAGCGTATAATGAAGATGAGCACTTTCCAGTGAATTTTTGGCATGATAAACGTATGTAACATAAGGGGGAAAAGAAGTTGCCTTATAGAAAATTAGCAATAGTTGGAATAATATCAGTAGGACTATTATCAGGTTGTTTTGCTGAAAATACAGAAGAAAACTTATTTGTTGCATTTGAAAATGTAGCTAAACAAGAGAAGTCGTTATTTGAAGATACGAAAAGATTAGAGACATTAGAAAAACAAGAACAAGAATTATATGCTCAAATTATAACAGAAGGAAAAGAGAATAATGAGACAGTTGCAGAAAAAATAGACCGAGCAGTCTCCAATGTGGACAAGCGTGAAAAAATATTAAAAGATGAAAAAGAGACATTAGAGAAAGCGCAGAAAAAAACGAAATTAGTTCAAAGTAATATAGGAAAAATAGATGATAAAAGGATACAAAAACAAGCGGAAAAAGTAGCAGAAGCTTATAAAAATCGTTATAATGCTTTTCTAGAAATGAACGATGTCTATGTGAAATTAATGGCTAGTCAAAAAGACCTTTATGCAAAATTAAAAGTAAAAGAAACAAAGTTAAAAGGAATTAGCAAGAAAGTGAAAGAAGTAAATAAATTAACGGAAGAAATGAACAAAGAAAAAGAGAAGTTTAATAGATATACAAAAGAGTATAACGAAGAAAAATTAGCATTGTATAAAAAGACAAATATAAAAATTAAAGAACAAAATAAAGTATAGAATAGATATTTTTGTCGATATGTAACTTAAGATGTTAGCCTCACATGTGAAATGGTAGTGGGGTAAAAAAATCATATTATACTTAATTAAAAATTATAAATAAAAAACAAACAAAAAGTAACTCTAAAATATACAATAAAAGTTGATATTGGGGCTGCTTTTTGTTTGCTTTTTTTCGGCATTCTGCATTTAGAATGTAAATCAGTTGACCACGGCTATACTTTATTAATTTCCTTTATTGTTTAAGTCGATATTGAGAAGCGTTTCAAACAAAAATTGCAGATAATGATAGGGACTTAGATTATTCTTTTTTCGGTTTCAATCATACTATGCATGATGGCACTTCCTCTAGTACCTGGTGGTGCATTAGAGAAAATTCAATTTATACATAATCTATATAAAATATTAAACAAAGTTTAGGGGGTAAAAACAACAATAATTTATAATTTCACGTACCGAATAGTTAATTAAATCCTAAAAAACAGATTAATAAGGCATTATTAACTTTTTAATCACTTGTAGGAAAAAATAATTTTATTAGTGTTAATTGGATTATAGGTATTTTTGTCGATTTTCCTGAGATACGTATAAAAGAAGCCTATACAAATATAGTAAATGCTTCAAATGTATTTTTTAGATTCGCAATATTTACCGATTAATACGTCGTGAAAAAGAACGGTATTTGTACCTGCAAATACATCTCTCATAATATTGAAAAGTAATAAAATCAAGAACTCCTTCACCCTCAATTTCTCACTTGAGTGTTTTTGTCCATCTAAAGGTTTTGGGAGAGATAATATTATCGCTACTAATTGTAGTGCTTTTGTCTATATTATAGTAACCTTACCAAAAAATATCATTAATAGAGATATTTCGGTATTTATAATGTTGTTTTTTGGCATATACGTTTGTCTAATTTCGAAATTTTTTGGAAAACTTAAAGGCTAGTAGGTGCATCCGGCAGCTTTTATCCCCATGAGAAGACTAAAACGAAGCCTTTTGTCATCTTGATACAATTAATCTTGCACTAGTCATTTACTTAGTTGTGTGTATAGGAAGTTAATGAGGTTACTGAATTATACCAAACCAGCTCATCATTAATTTCATCAAATTTTATTTGCAAACGGAATTAAATTGATGATGTAATGTTGAATTGAACTAATTAATTTTTTGGATTGGGATAATCTGTTTCATTTGCCTTGTTTCAAGAATTTTTTGGCCAAATTATAAGTTTTTTACCTTTTTAAAGTGTATATAATTTAATAGAGAGATTGAATTGAGACTTTTTACTTATCTATAGTAATTAACTACGTATAACGTTAATAGAAAAAATATATTATATCTAAAATTCAATTTAAATATAGCTATTTAAAAGAAAAGGAGCCATTTATATGAAACATTTTTTAACAAGAACAACTATTCCTGCTTTTGCCATCTCAACGGCATTAGCATTGTTACCAATCCATACAGTTAATGCACAAGAAACTACTTCAGGTATTACTCATAACGATTCTAAAGAAGAGGAATATAAAACAAAAATTATAGAAAAAGAATATGACAAATGGAGAAAATTATTAACATATGATCAATATATGATGTTTAACATGTACCATTTGTTACATTTGAACAATTTGATTAAAGAAGCAAATGGTAAAATTGACATTATTAAATCTGGCGAACTTGACGAACGAAAAATGATTCGAACTATAGATGAACTCCTTATGAAAAAGAAAATTGATAAGGATATTCATGTTTATAAGTATTTAACAGCGGAAGAAGTAGGATTTAAGCATAGTGAACTTATTGAAATTTCCGCGTATGATACGAAAATTAATAGGCACTCATTTAAAGATCTATCGGAAAATTTTAAATATGGAATTTCAGTTGGTTATCTTGATCCTTATTTAACAAAAAAGGAAGAAAAGTTTAATGGTCCTATATTACTAGATCTCAAACTTCTAAAAGGCACTCATATTGGGTATCTAGATACTAATGGACATATTATACTTCCAAGAAATCAAGGCATTATCATTACTAATTTAAGTATCATAGTTGAAAATGGAAAAGAAAAAATAAAAGTAGAAGCAGAACTAGTAGATAAAGATACAATAACAACTAAAATAGAGACTAAAGAAAATACTATTAATAAACATTTTAGAGCAGCTATTGAAAATGGTACTTCTAGTCATAGAGAAAATGAATTACCAGTTGAAACAAAATTAATTAAAATAGTACCTAATAATTTAAATGCATCATTTGCTGTGAATAAAGCCGCCATTCTTTTACATCTTTTAACACAAAGTATTCCCGGTGATTTATTAATAAAAACCATTGAACAAATGAATCCCAAAGGAGCTCTTACTATCACTGATATACCGTGGGGAAAACTGGATAATGTAATCGATCAAGATTTTAAAAAAATATCTGATCACACATTTGCTTTATATGATATTGACAAAAAACAGATTGTGTTAAATTTAGGTACACACAAGCAACTATTATATTCACTTCAAACAATTGGAGAGGACGATCCTGCGCCTGAAACACCTGTCCAATCGTTAATACATGAGTTTGGACACGCAGTGGATATGCTAATTTTAAATGAATTAAGTACTACTAGCGAATTCAAAGATATATACACAGAAGAAAAGGATAATATAAAAATTGAAAACTATATGAAAAAGAATCCTCAAGAATTCTTTGCGAGTGCGTTTTCTTATCTATTTTCACCAAATACTTATTATCAAGAACGCATTAAAAAGGAAGCTCCTAAAACCGTTACATTTATACAAAATGCATTGAAAAAGACAGGTTTATATAAAATTAGATAAAAATATTTGATAATACATATAAAATGAATTTTTTACTAAGAATACAGAATCTTATTTATTATGCAATATCATTAATAAAATAGAAGAGAATGTTCTTTAAAGGAACATTCTCTTCTATTTTATTTATCTAGTTTCTCTTAATTAAACCATATTAGTACCCCTATTTTATTATTTTTTGAAACACTTAAATTTTATAAATTAATTCAACAAAACATAGGGTTTCTCCCACTAACATATATTTCCCATCTCAAATTGATTCATTGTATCGGAATAGTGTATTAATATTAGAAGCTAATTCTATCGGAAAGTTAAAAATTCATGATGATTTGTATCAATTAAATAATTTATTAGTACCCTATATTTTATTTGTCCTGTCTTATGAAATTACTGGACAAAGCGTAAATATCCAATCTTGTTAGAGTGTATATAATATGAATTATATATTAATAAT
>NZ_JAKUDW010000164.1:0-7115 GCF_022662595.1 Bacillus cereus group sp. BfR-BA-01524
AGTTTCTTTCTACCGAACATACAGCTTAAACAAACGTTTATTTTAAAAAAATAAGAAGCCTTTTTTACAGGCTCCTTCATCATCGACTTAAGTAATCCGAAATGGTTTGAAATACTACTATATACATATTATGAATATTTCGATCGGAAACAGTATCATTATATAATCCCATACCCCAATATTGACCTTCAGGGTTCCCCATATTTACAAGCCCTTGCGTATACGTCATCGTTTTATCCTTTGGGGTATTATCATAATCTAAATCCTTGTTAGTAAAAATTAAATACGGTCTATCTTGCAAACCAATAAAAAATACCGGCTTCTTTAACGATAAAAATAAGTCCGTATACTGCTCCTTTGATGCCTCTTTAAAGTATTCTTTCATAACGAAAAAACCATCAACTTTTGCTGATTTCTCCTGCATTTCTTCTAACTTTATACTTTCAAACTTTACATTCCTAAACGTATCTTTCGGCTTTTCTCCAACAACTCCAATTACGAGTGCTCTTCCGTTATATTCTAATTTTTCTCCTTCGTTATTCTTTGCACACCCAGCACCTACTAGGCATAACAATATAAAAACTAAAAAATATGATAAACGCTTCATTTAGCACCCTCCCCCTTCTTTTTAGTCAAGTGACAAAAACGTAAGGTTAATTCAAGAAAATGCAAGTAAAATCGATAGCCCAATTCACGTTTCTATATTATAATCAATTGAATTTACTTACATTACTAAACATAGGAGATCAACATGAAGAAATTTAAACTTTCATCTTTTCTTCCGTTAAGTTATATACTTCTACTCGTACTCGTAAGTCCCCTTTACGATGTATTAAATAAAACAACTGTTCACGCAGTAGACGTTACAACTGTAGTAGATGATTGGATTCCATTTGTAAAAGCATTTATTATTCCTTATTTACTTTGGTTTCCATACTTATACGGCGCACTTATTTATTACTGCTTTGCTGACCGAAAGCAATATTATGTCACTTTAAGTAGTGTTATTTTTGGAAAGCTTGCTTGTTTTTCTATTTATTATTTTTGGCAAACAACTGTACCGCGTCCGACTGTCGTTGGAACAGATGTATTTTCTGAACTAGTTCGCTATATTTATAGTATCGACCAGCCAGTAAACTGTTTCCCTAGCATTCACGTTCTTACTACATTTGTAATTATGTTAGCTGCCTTTAAGCGTAGAGAACAACATGCTTTTGAATATTACATCCTTACTTTCTTCGGTACACTTATTATTTTATCAACGCTATTTACGAAGCAACATGCCTTTGTAGATGCCGTTTCTGGAATGACACTTGCAAGCATACTTTACTTCGGTGTTCAACTTTTATTAGCAAAAGAAACAGTACGTGTTCCAGTAAAACAAAATCATAAAATGTAACATAAAAAAGCAGACTGTGGCTTCTCAGTCTGCTTTTATCTATTATTAAGGAGATTTTCAATTTAAGATTGCGGTACAGTCATATCACCAGAATGAATACGACCTGCTTTTTTAAGAGCAATGTAAAGTATATAAGAAACAGCTACTGGAATGACGATATAAGTAATTACCATCGCCGGGACAACTTCCCATCCTTCGCTGGAAATTAAATTAATTGGTGCGATAAGAGAACTTAATCCAAGACCTGCAATTTCTTTTCCTGCTTCCAGTTGGAAAATTAATGCGGATACCGGACCGACTATAGCACTGGCGACGACAGTTGGGACGAGAATCATTGGATTTTTAGTGATATTTGGCAACTGTACTTTCGGAGTACAAAGAGCTTGAGCTAATATGCCACCTAAATTGTTTTCTTTTGCTGAGATGACAGAGAATCCGATAAACTGAGCGACGCATCCGGCAAGAGCTGCACCACCTGCAACACCGTCTAAGCTAAGTGCGATCGCTAACGCAGCTGATGAAGCTGGAGAGATAAGTAATAGTCCCCAAACTACTGCAATGACGATAGAAGCGATAAACGGGCTACCAGCTGAGCTATCTTTAATGAACGCTCCAACTGCATTTAAAACAGGAGTAATATTATGAGATAACCAAATACCAACTAAACCAGAACCTAATATGGCCGCAAATGGAACGAGCATCATATCTAAAGCAGTTTTTCCGCTTAAACGTTTACCAATATATACAGCTAAAGTTGCTGTTAATAAAGCACCGATTGGCTCACCTGTTTTAATAATTAGACCAGCTTCAGTAATTGAAATGGATCCGGCACCAATTGCTCCAGCCACCATAGCCGAGAAGATTACAAGACCATTTGCACCGAGCATAAAAGCAATTCCTGCACCAATCGCTGGTGCCATTAGTGATTTTGCAACAACTCCAATTGTAATAAGCAACGGAATATCAACAATTCTTCCTATATTTTCGATTAGTAAACCAATTCCGAGGGATACGAAAATACCTTGTGCGATACCAGCAGATGCTTTAAATACACGAGACATTATATATTCCTTCATTTGTTTCACCTTCTCCTATAAGTTAGTAACCAATTGTTTTCATATAATCACGTAAAATATCGTTTGATTTTGCGAATCGAGATTCTTCATCCTCTGTTAAATTGAATTCTACAATTTCTCTTATACCGTCTCTAGTAATAATAACTGGTACTCCTGTACAAATATCATATTCACCGTACTCACCATCTAAAATAGCTGATACAGCAATGACACGGTGATCATCATTAAAGATTGAGCTTGCAATATATGCTAGAGAATTTCCGATTCCGTAATAAGTAGTTCCTTTACGTTTATAAATTTCCCATCCGGCTTTTGCAGTCTTCTCAACGATTTCATCTAAATCTATTTCACCAAATCGTTCTTTTTGTTCTTCTAAAATTTGCAGAATTGGCTTTCCACCAACAGTTACATGAGACCAAGCAACCATTTGAGAATCACCATGTTCTCCTAATGAATACCCATGAATACTACGAGGATCTACATGTAACATTTCAGATAAAATTGTTCTTAGGCGAGAAGAATCTAATGATGTTCCTGTACCGATTACGCGATTTCTAGGTAATCCAGATAATTTCCATACTTCATATGTGATAATATCAACTGGGTTCGATGCGAGTAAGAAAATACCATCAAATCCACTTGCCATTACGCCGCCAACAACACTTTCCATAATCTTCGCACTCGCTCCTAAAGTATCTAAGCGACTTTGTCCAGGTTTTGGTGCTGGTCCTGCAGTAATAATGACAATGTCCATATCTTTGCAGTCTTCATAGCTTCCTGCATATACTTTTGTTCTTGTATTTGTAAAGTTAATGCAATGTGATAAATCCATTGCTTCCCCAACTGCACGTTCATGATTTATATCAATTAATAATAGTTCTTCGCAAATTCCTTGATTTACAATGGAATACGCACAACTTGATCCAACTAATCCAGTACCGATAATTGCAATTTTTCTTGTATGTCTTTTCATAGCAATCTCTCCTAAGTGATCATATAATCTATTTCTTTTGTTCTTTACACTCTTAATTATAGAGGTTCTCACGATAGAAACCATGGATACTTTGTGAAATATTGAGCAAAGTTTTTGTCCTTTTTGTGAATTGTTATATTACATTTTCGTCATATTTGTTACAACTGGAAAAATATTTATTATGTATTTATTGACATACAAAAAAATAAAACGAGCGAATCTATTTTCGCCCGTTTTTTCATCCTATTATTTTGCACTTAACTGACTTTTTAATTGCTGCACGATCATCGGATTCGCAGGTGCTGCCGGTTTGTAATAACTCTTTTGCTTTGCGTACTCATACATATTACGTTGACGCATTTCATCTTGATTACGAATTTGGATTAACGTTTGATGTAACTGTTCATTATCAGACTGAGAAATATAATTTGCATAACTTGTTAAACTTGCATTTAATCCTGCTAAATAATCATTTACCATATCTTTTTCATTCATCTTTCTCTTCCTCCTATCCTAGGAAAGTCATTAATTGCTGTTTCGTATTTCTTGCATCTTGCGCATCTTTTTGTAGCATTTGTTTCAGTTGTGGATCTGTACACGTCTGTGCATACTGCTCCAACTTGTTAATAATCGTTGCGTGTCCACCAATTAAATGACGTAAGTTTTCTACTTCAAGCTCTGTTAAATTTTGCATGGAATACTCCTACCTTTCTTCTTTCATTCTTCCTTAGTATTCTGTTCTTTTTAAATCGTATTCATTAAAAAGTCTGCTAAATAATCATTTAACTAAAAAGAGCCTCTAAACGATTAGAGGCTCTTTCTACTTAAATTCCTTTCCGCTTCTTCAATCGCCCGTTGCATTTGTATTAACGGATTTTCAATCATTTTCCCATGCCCTGTCGCCAATAAAGACGGCTTATACTCCAGCAATTTCTGAGCACTCGTTAATGAAACTTCTGCATCCCAAGTCCCAAACATAGGAAACGGGAAAAGCCACTTCAACTGTCCTGCTACCGCTAATCCTCCTCTCGTTTGAAATGCATCTCCAACAATGAGTGCATCATTTCTTGTGTCTAAAAATGCCATTGATCCTGGTGTATGACCTGGAGCTCCAATCGCTACAAGAGAACCAACTTTATCTCCCTCTTGAAGAAAAATATCTGGGATCGTATGTATCTGTTTTGACACTCCCACTTTTATTGGTGTATTTCGTTCTCCCTCTTGTAGTGCCTTATCTCCTTCAAGTAAACAAGCATCTCTTTTAGAAATATAGACTGGAACATCGGGCATCTCTTGCTTTATTGCATCAAGCGCTCCTACATGGTCATCATGCGCATGTGTAATAACGATATTCGTAATCGGTTTTCCTATTTTCCGAGCTGATTGTAAAATCTTCTTTGCACAAAACGGTAAGGCCGCATCAATTAAAGTTAATCCTGTTTCTTCTTCAACGAAGTAACAGTTAATTGGAAATAGACGCGGTAAAAATGCAATTTGATGCACTGTTTCTACGCTTATTACCTTCATCTTCTTTACCTCCATAAAAAAGAGCTGTTTACACATACATATGTAAAACAGCTTTATTCAAGAATTCAGCAATAAAAAAACCAGTAGCCAACTGGCTACTGGTTCTCTCTCATCTATTAAACTGTGTAACGCTCATCTTCTAAAATTTTCGCAGCGATTTCACGTTTCTTCGGAATTACATTAAGTGGTGTGTGGCGAGTTAATTTACGTAATGATGATAACATCATGCGCAGCATGTCGCCATTTTCAACTGCGATAAGTGTTTCTTTCGCATCTGCTTCGATTTCGTTAAATGCTTCTTGGCAGAATACTTCAGTGTATAACACTTTTTGTTTATTCTTTTCAAGACCAGTTGTTTTGATTGCTTTTTCTGTACGAAGAACAGCTGACTCCATTGCGTATAGGTTGCTTACGATGTCAGCGATATTCACAAGAATTTCTTGCTCTTTATCTAATGCTTTACCGTATTTTTGAGCAGCTAATCCAGCTACCATTAAGCCGATTTTCTTCGCATTAGTTACTAAATACTTTTGAAGTGCTAATGGCTCATCGCCTACTTCTTCTGGCATCATCATCATTAACTCTTCTTGTAATTTTTGTGCTTTTTGAAGAAGTGGTAATTCACCTTTCATCGCTTTACGTAAGAACGTACCTGGTACGATTAGGCGGTTAATTTCGTTCGTTCCTTCGAAAATACGGTTAATACGAGAATCGCGGTACATTCTTTCAATCTCGTATTCTGCCATAAATCCGTAACCACCGTGAATTTGAACACCTTCATCTACTGTATAGTCTAATACTTCAGAACCGAATACTTTGTTTAAAGAGCACTCGATTGCATATTCAGCGATAGAAGCTGCTACTGCTTTACCGTCTTTTACTTCTTCTTCAGATAATGTGCTCATGCGGCTTTCGAATAAACCTACTGTACGATATACAGAACTTTCAGCTGCATATGTTTTTGCTGCCATATTCGCAAGTTTCTCTTGAATTAATGGGAAGCGAGCGATTGGTTGCTTGAACTGTTGACGTTGGTTTGCATATTGTGCTGAAATTTCTACTGCACGTTTCGCAGATCCAACTGTACCAACACCTAATTTATAACGACCGATATTTAAAATGTTGAACGCGATAATATGACCTTTACCGATTTCACCAAGTAAGTTTTCTTTCGGCACTAACGCATCTTCTAAAATTAACGTACGAGTTGATGAACATTTAATCCCCATTTTCTTTTCTTCTGGGCTTGTAGATACACCAGCGTATTCTTTCTCTACGATAAATGCTGAGAAATGCTCTCCATCAATTTTTGCATATACAACGAATACGTCAGCGAATGCAGAGTTTGTAATCCACTGTTTCTCACCGTTTAATACATAATGTGTACCTTCTGCATTTAAACGTGCAGTTGTTTTTGCGCCTAATGCGTCAGATCCTGAACCTGGCTCAGTTAATGCGTATGCAGCTAATTTTTCACCAGTTGCAAGTAATGGTAAATACTTTTTCTTTTGCTCTTCGTTACCGAATAATACGATTGGTAAAGATCCGATACCTACGTGAGCACCGTGAGTGATTGCAAAACCACCAGCGCGAGAGAATTTCTCTGCGATTAACGCTGAACTTACTTTATCAAGACCAATTCCGCCGTACTCTTCTGGCACGTCAGCGCCTAATAAACCAAGCTCCCCAGCTTCTTTTAAAAGACGAACTGAACGATCAAATTCATGTTGCTCTAAATATTCAAGCTCTGGAAGAACTTCATTTACGATAAAGTCCTCTGTCGTTTTTGCAATCATTTTATGCTCAGATGAAAAATCTTCTGGCGTAAACACTTGATCAATCGTAATCTCATCAACTAAAAAGCTACCGCCTTTAACCGCATTTCCTACTGTTTTTTCCATGAAAATTTCCTCCTTCATATTTTCATGAGCAGCTTCTCTCTTTTTGAAAGAAGCTGGCTCTCCCGTTTATTTTTTATAAACCTTTGTTGCTTCCATTCTTTGCTTTAGCGTCGTCTCGTTCTGAGCAAGCCGCTTCCACTTTTTTTATAATCCAGTTCCAGTGGCTAGAACAGTCGGTCGTTTCACCCCTTCCTGTGAGGCAAAAAGCGCCTCTTCGTCAGGGCTTCCAACGCCCTCCT
>NZ_JAKUDW010000165.1:0-6471 GCF_022662595.1 Bacillus cereus group sp. BfR-BA-01524
CAGGTTTGCTGTAAACTCTGAAATAAATAACGCAATCCAGTTCCCAAAAAATCCAGCTAGTAAAGTAAATAAAAACCCAAAGAATGCGATGATAAAATTGTTAAACCACGAAATACGAATTTTACGAATGCCATACGCAATTCCAACACCTGCATTATCTAAATTAGAAGCGATCCCGATTAAAAAAATTGAAAATAAGCCTGCCGTACTCATAAATAGTCACCCCTTTTTCTCACTTTTCAATGCATATTATGAAAATGTTGAGCAACTGTGCCTGTCTGTTTCATATACTTGTAATAAATGCTCAACATTTTTTCAACACGAAAAAAGGAGTGCCTACACTATGGCTAATGAAAACCCGAATGATCGGCTTGGTAAATTAATAAAAAAACTTTTAAAAGAACGCGCCCTGTCTATGCGCCAACTAGGAATACTTACAAATATTGATCCTGCAACAGTCTCAAGAATTATTAATGGCAAACAACCGCCAAAACAAAAACATCTACAAAAATTTGCAGAATGTCTTCAAGTTCCACCCCAATTGTTATTTGATGAAATGTACCCTGATTCTCCTCACATAAATAAAGAAAAAACGGATATGTACACATCTCTTGATACCATTCAGCAAACTTTACAATCCTCTAACTTATTCGATTTCGATTACACTACAACTCGCGTAAAACAAGAACTCGAAAATTACGAACGCTATGCCCAGACAACAGAAGGCGAAAAACGTATTCGTGACAGTTTCGCAAGCAAATTAGAGCAAATTGATAGTGCTGGTCCTTTTATTGAACAATTAACAGATATGTATCAACAATTTTGCAATGAAACCATTTCAAAGGAAGAACGTGCAGTTCTTGGGAGCGCATTACTTTATTTCATTTTATCGACAGATATTATTCCCGACTATCTCTTTCCAATTGGCTATTTAGATGATGCGATTGCCGTTGAATTAGCAAAAGAGAAATTACTTGAAATGAAACGAAAGACATAGCAAAATAAAGA
The DNA here is from genome assembly GCF_022662595.1 of Bacillus cereus group sp. BfR-BA-01524. Taxonomy (NCBI): domain Bacteria; kingdom Bacillati; phylum Bacillota; class Bacilli; order Caryophanales; family Bacillaceae; genus Bacillus; species Bacillus cereus group sp. BfR-BA-01524. The sequence goes on from NZ_JAKUDW010000165.1 coordinate 1,009, forward strand.
ACTATTTCAGTTGTTTATATTCAACTCTGAAATAGTTCACTAGAAAATCGTACAAGTATACATACTCGTACGATTTTACTATACAACTCTATTTTTTCGTGTGGCACCATTCATATATAAATGCTGTTATCACTTTTGTAAATTCAATTAACTGTTCAACTTCAACTTTCTCATTTACAGAATGTGCTTCTTCTAATGTACCTGGTCCATATATAATCGCTGGAATATGAAACTCACTAAACCAACCGCCATCAGTTACCGTTGCAGACATATCTAAAATTGCATTTTTTGATAGAATAGACTCGTGTACTGAGCTAAGTTTTTTTACAGCTTTATGTTCACTATCTACTTCTAATGAAGGGAAAATTTCACCACGATCTACAATCATTGATTCTCCGCCCCACTTAAATTGTGGCGGATTTTCACTTAACCATGGATCGGCAGCTGCCACCTTTCCAATATACTCTTCAATTTCGTTTATTATTTGTTCATGTGTTTCATTCGGATAGAAGTGCACTGTTATCCACAATCGGCACTCATCCGCAATAAACGCCGCATGCCTTCCTCCCTCAATAACAGCTGGATTAATTGTTGTTGTTCCAGATGGATAGCCTTCATATGTTTTCATAACTGCCCAGTGGCGCTCTAATTCTTGTAAGCTTTGTACAATTTTCATCATTTTTTCAATCGCACTCGCTCCAAATAGACGTCCTCCAGCATGGATCATTTGTCTGCGCGTTGCATCATGAAACGTTTGCGGACTTTTCACTGTAATCCATCCAGTAATGACACCGCCTTGTCCTTGCATATGTAAATCGCTCGTATCCACTACTACTGCAAAATCAGCATCGTAACCCCTTTTGCAGCATTGAAGTGTACCTGCTTCTCCAACTTCTTCTCCAATTACCGATTGAAAAGTTAAATCTCCAGGTAATTCAATACCAGCTTCTTGTAAAAGTTGAATGGCAAATAGCGCTCCAGCCAGCCCACCTTTCATATCTGCTGCGCCACGTCCAACTAACCAGCCATCTTTTATAAATGGATCAAATGGATTTGTTTCCCACGCCTCATCTGCTGACACTTCGGCTACATCCATATGTCCATTAATAATAAGACTTTTATATGAGTCACTTTTTATCCCTTTTTTTACCCCAACAACATTCGGATCATTCGAATATACATCCCATTTATCAATACTAAAATTTCGTTTGCTTAAAAACTCTGCAACAAATTCTTGCGCTTCATTTGTATTTCTCGCTGGCGGTGCTGGTGTTTCAAAACGAATTAATGTTTTTGTAAGTTCCAACAATTCCTCTTTCCTTGAATCTATTTGTTTTAACAACTGCGAAACTTCTGGATTCATCGCTAACTCCCCTTTGCATACATAGTATGTTTCCAGCTTTATTTTCACAAAAAAAGAGACTGTTTACAATTTTACAGTCTCCTAATTAATCACTATTATAAACTCTCTACTTCCGTTGTATTTGTCTTTTCAATATGCTCCACATTATTTCCCTTATTTCTTGTAGCACGATAAAACAGTAAACAAACAATCATAAATGGAATACCACAATACAATGCCATTCTTTGTTCTGGAATAAAGGCCATGCCAACGATTACTGTTAAATTTAATACTAACGCAAGAAGTGGTACAAATGGATACAATGGTGTTTTAAATTTCAAGTCCTTAACATCCCCGCCCCGCTTCATGTATGACCTTCTAGCTAATAAATTTGATAAAGCAATAGATGCCCAAACTAGTATCGCTCCGAATCCAGCGATAGAAAGCAGCCATAAATAAACTGTATCTTCCGCATAAATACCTGATAGTAGTGAGAGACAACCTACAATTGTGCTTACAATCAATGCATAAATGGGAACACCGTTTTTAGATAACTTGCCAAAAATCGGACTAATCATTCCTTGATTAGACATAGACCATAGCATACGCGAAGTTGCATATAATCCTGAATTCGCAACGGATAGTACTGCTGTAATAATAACGAAATTTATAATATCTGCTGCATAAGGAATACCAATTTTATCAAATACAACTACGAATGGACTTTCTATTACTCCCGCTTGCTGCCAAGGGAATAGTCCAGCAAGAATAAAAATAGATAGTACAAAGAAAACAAGTATACGCCAAACTGTATTGTTAATTGCCTTCGGGATCGTTTTCTCTGGATTTTCACTCTCACCTGCTGCAATACCAACTAATTCTGTTCCTTGGAAAGAAAAATTAACTGCAATCATTGTAATTAAAATGGCTGATAATCCATTTGGAAACAATCCACCATAATCAGTAAAGCTAGAGAACATTGGCGCTGGTTCATTTCCTTTCATATCTAGAAAACCAAACATTGCTGCCCCGCCCAAAATAATAAATGCAATAATTGTAATTACTTTAATACTTGCAAACCAAAATTCCACTTCCGCAAAACTTCTTGAAGATAACGCATTAATAGCAAAGAGCAGTACCGCGAAAACTACACACCAAATCCATGACGGTACATCAGGAAACCAACGTTTCATCAAAATACTAACTGCAATTAATTCAATACCTATCGTAGCAGACCAGTTTAACCACGACATCCATCCCACTACATAACCTGCTGCAGGAGAAATATGCTTTGTCGCATACGTTTGATAAGACCCTGCGTCAGGCATCGCAACCGCTAACTCTCCCAGACAGAGCATCGTTAAATACATTACAAATCCACCGACAAGATACGCTACAATTGCTCCTCCAGGTCCAGCTTCATGAATCGTATAACCTGATCCTAAAAAAAGTCCTGTACCAATAACTCCACCGAGTGCAATCATAAATATGTGCCTGCTTTTCAATTCTCTTTTTAATCCTTGGTTTTGATCCATCATATAAATCCCCCCTTTTCACTTTGCCAATCCATTTAATGTAAGCGCTTTTAAAATTATTCACCGTAAAAATAATGATTTAAAAGAGCAAAAATACACATCACTTACATTAATCACTGCCTGTTACTAAAAGATCATCCCTTACTGTTATTAATAACTTTTGATCAGCAATAGCTTGTCCTTCTACTACTTCTAATGATTCAATATAACCACTGATTCCTATCTTAATTTCTACTTTCTGTTTATCTATCGTTTCAATTAACGCTAATTTCTCCCACTCGTATACGTAAGAACTTTCCGTAACAAATAACTTCTCTACTTTTCCATAACAAGGACTATACACACCTTCTATAACTGTCTTCACTTTATAAATTCCTCCCTCTTATTAATTGACACTGAAACGTTGTATATCCTATAAAAATTCATATTCTCCCCTCTAGAGATTTCGAATATTATTTATGCAAAATGCGTACCAAGTCTCTAATTCATATATTAAATGAGCGTTTTACACAAAAAAGCGTGCACAACCGCAAAATTTTTCTATCATTTGAAAAGTTTTAAAAGGAAAATAGCAAAAAAATTTTGCGATTTTATAAGAATTTTAATAAAATTATAAAAAGTCAGTCTTCATAGAGTGAAATGAGGAGAAGATAATCTATGCGTACAGAAGACATTAATTTTAAACAGATCATTGAAATGAATATGCTATATGAAACTTTACTCAATGAACTCGATATCGGGATTCATATTATTAATGAGGAAAGTAAAACGATTATCTATAACCGCAAAATGATGGAAATTGAATCAATGGAACGCTCAGATGTATTATATAAAAGTCCTTTAGAAATATTTGCATTTGAAGAAAATAAAAATAGTACTCTTATAGAGGCATTAAAATTAGGAAAAACAAACAAAAATATAAAACAAACGTATTTTAACAATAAAGGACAAGAAATTACAACGATTAACGATACTTTCCCTATAATAGAAAATGGAAAAATTAAAGGCGCTATTGAAATATCAAAAGAAATTAGTAACTTAAAGCAAACAATAAGAATGGGCCCTTCTCGAAAACAAAGCACTAAATTTACCTTTGATCACATAATTGGTGATTCTGAAGCTATTCAATCAATCATTACTGAAGGAAAAAGAGTAATTCGTACATCTTCCTCCATACTTCTAGTAGGAGAAACAGGAACTGGGAAAGAGCTATTTGCACAAAGCATCCATAATGAAAGTCAGCGTTCAACAAAACCCTTTATTTCACAGAACTGTGCCGCTATACCTGATACACTCATGGAAAGCTTATTATTCGGTACAAACCGAGGTGCATTTACAGGAGCTATCGATAAAGCTGGTTTATTTGAAGAAGCGAACGGAGGAACTTTGTTATTAGATGAAATCAACTCATTAAGTCCAGCACTTCAAGCGAAGTTACTACGAGCTATACAAGAAAAAACAATACGAAGAATCGGAGGCACAAACGAAAAAGAAATTGATGTTCGTATTATAGCAACTATCAATGAAGATCCTTTCGAAGCCATCGCACATAATCGATTAAGAGAAGACTTATATTACCGATTAAGCGTCGTTACTTTATGTCTTCCGCCTTTACGTGAAAGAAAAGAAGATATTCCAGCTCTTGTTCAGCACTTTATTGAAAAATATAATACTCAATTCGGGCTCAACGTAACCGATGTAGATGTAAATGTAAGAGAATTTTTCTATGCATACGATTGGCCTGGAAACGTACGGGAGTTGGAACATATAATTGAAGGTTCCATGAACTTGATAGAAGATGAAACCATCATTACAGCGTTTCATATGCCTACTCGCTTTCGTGAACGAATAAAAACAGAATTCAATATGCAACATGCACTAACTAATCACAATACTGATGCACCTAAAACTTTAAAACACACAATAGAAAAAATGGAAAAGAACTACATTAACCAAATTCTTAAAGAGAATCATGGCAACATCTCACAAGCTGCAAAATTTTTAGGATTAAGTAGGCAAAACTTACAATATCGAATTAAAAAACTGCATTTACACATATGAAATAAACATGTCTCCAAGTATAAAAACAACTTGGTAAAATATGTTATAATAAACATATAACATGCTAGAAAGGGGCTATATATATGGGTAATGATAAAAAATTAAAGTTATTACAATACTTATACTTTTTCCCTGCCATGCTCTGTATGATGTTATTCATTAATGCCGATGTAAGCAGCTCTCCTTATGCAAAGCTATTAGGAACAATTTTTGGCTCCTTTGCAGCTATTATGCTTGCTGCTTTTTGGAATTTGAAGCTACGTATAAAAAACGATAAATCTTCGTAATACTAAAAAAATCGAGCTACTTAGCCCGATTTTTTTATTTGCCATTAAAACTCAACATTCTCTAAATACAATCCACTTGCCTCAGCAAGACAATTAATTTGATTGCGCTGCTTTTCTTCTAAAATGTTTGGAATTGCTTCAGCATCTAATTGTCCTAATCCAACTTCAATTAATGCCCCAACAATTTTTCTTACCATATTATGAAGGAAGCCGTTACCACTTACTCTAATTTGTACAA
>NZ_JAKUDW010000166.1:0-6322 GCF_022662595.1 Bacillus cereus group sp. BfR-BA-01524
ATCCACTTTAGAAAGTTCCACGCCGCCTTTTGTTAAACTATTTTTCATAGTAACGGTAGCAATATCTTTTTGGCTTTTTTCAATTGTAAATATAATTGGTTTTTTGTCTAAATCATAGTGTTCAGGAGCCGTTATTTCAACGAATTGATACGTACCAGGACGTAAGTTTTCGATAACGATTTTACCTTCACTGTTTGTTTTTAAATCTGTTTTAAGTACTTTGCCATCTTGATCCAGTAAATTAAATACCGCATCAGCAAGTTTTGTTTGAGTGTTTAAATCATCAACTTTAAGTAATTCGATACTACCTTGTTTTAAGCTATTTGTAGCAGTTAAAGAAATAGCTTTCTTCTGTCCTTTTTCAATAGTGAATTTGATTGGTGTTTCATCTAAAACGTAATGCTTAGGAGCTTTCATTTCGATAAATTGGTAATCACCAGGACGTAGGTCGTTAATTTCGATTATTCCTTGTTCATTTGTAACAAGGTCTTTATGAACTACATCACCGTTCATATTAACAATTTTAAATACTGCATCTTTAAGAACAGTGCCATCAACATCGTCTACTTTAGAAAGTTTAACTGCACCCTTTGTTAAAGCATTTGTAGCAGTGATATGAAGAGTTTCAGTTTGGCTCTTTTTAATTGTAAATACGATAGGTTTTTTATCTAAATCGTAATGTTCAGGAGCAATTGTTTCAACGAATTGATACGTACCAGGACGTAGGTTTTCAACAACAATTTTACCTTCATCATTTGTTTTTAAGGCTTCTTTAACTAGCTCTCCGTCTGCATCTAATAAATTAAATACGGCGTTAGCAAGTTTTGTAGTTATATCAATATCGTCAATCTTTGTTAGTTCAACGCTACCGTTTTTCAAAGCATTTTTGCCTGTAACATTGATCTCTTTCGTTTGACTTCTTTCAATTGTAAATGGAATCGTTGTTTCATCTAATACATAGTGCTCAGGAGCTTTTGTTTCAATGAACTGATAGTCCCCAGGGCGTAAATCAGAAACAGAAATTTTACCGTTTTTATCTGTAACAAGATTCGTATGAACTTCCTTACCGTTCATATCAACAATTTTAAAGATTGCACCTTCGAGCATCGTACGATCGATGTCATCGATTTTTGTTAATGTTACTGCACCTTTCTTTAAACTATTAGTAGCGGTAACAGTAATATTCTCTTTTTGACTTTTTTCGATAGTGAACGGAATAGGGTCTTTGCTTAAGGTATAGTCGTTTGGAGCTGTTACTTCAACAAATTGATAGTCTCCAGGACGTAAATCAGAAGCAGTAATTTTACCGTTTTTATCAGTCGTTAAACCTTTTCGAATTACTTTTTTAGTATCATGAGCGTCAACAATTATAAATTCTGCACCTTCAAGAGTAGTGCCATCAACATCATCAACTTTTGTTAAAGTGACGCCACCTGTAAGTAAACTATTTTTTACAGTAACAGGGATAGGAAGATCTTCCTTGCTACCTTTTTTAATTGTGAACTTAATAGGTGTTTTGTCTAATTTATAATGTTCAGGGGCTTTTGTTTCGATAAATTGATAATCCCCTGGTGCTAAATCAGGAATAACTAATACTCCGTAATCGTCTGTTGTTAAATCTTTCATAATTTCTTTGCCAGTTGCGTCTTGCAATGTGAATACAGCGCCGGCAAGAGCTTTACTACTTTCCACATCATCTTCTTTAATAAGTTTAACTTTTCCTTTCGTTAAACTATTTTTAAATGTAAGTGGAAGGAGTTTTTGTTGTCCTTTTTCGATTGTAAATTCAATAGGTTCTACATTTACATCGTAATAAGTTGGAGCCTTTGTTTCGATAAGTTTATAGTTACCAGGACGTAAGTCATCTACAACTAGCAATCCTTTACTATCCGTAACAAGGTCCGTACGAACATCTTCATTAGTATCTCTATTAACGATTTTAAATACTGCACCTTCAAGTGTTTCCTTAGCATTTACAGAATCAACTTTTGTTAATTCAATACCGCCTTTTATTAAGCTATTAGTAGCTGTAACGTTAATAGCAGTCGCTTGGCTCTCCTTAATTGTAAATTCAATCGGTGTTTTATTTAAGGTATAATGCTCAGGAGCTTTCATTTCGATAAATTTATAGTTACCTGGACGTAAACCAGTAGCAATAATTTTACCTTCCTGATTCGTAACTAATTCTGTACGGACATCTTCATTTTTGTTATTAACAATTTTGAATACGGCACCTGTAAGTACAGTGCCATCAGTATCATCGATTTTTGTTAGTTCAACATCGCCTGGTAGTAGACCATTTTCAGCTGTAATAACAATCGGTGTTTTTTGACCTTTCTCAATTGTAAATTCAATTGGTGTTGATCGCAGTTCATAATGTTCAGGAGCTTTTGTTTCAATAAATTTGTATTTGCCTGGGCGTAAGTCAGAAGCTTTAACAGTTCCGTTTGTATCGGTAGTTAATTCTGTACGAACGTCTTCGTTCTTATCATTCACGATTTTGAACATAGCTCCAGCAAGGGGAGTCTTTTTATCAAATTCGTCGACTTTTAATAGCTCAACAGCACCTGTTGTTAAACTGTTTTTTGCAGTAATTGAGATAATGCTTGTTTGACTTTTCTCGATTGTAAACGGAATTGGTTCTTTATTTAAGTCATAGTATTTAGGTGGTGTTGTTTCAATAAATTGATAATCACCAGGATCTAAATCTTTAACGTTCAAAGTTCCATCTTTTTCTGTTTTTAAGTTTGTACGGACATCTTCATTTTTGTCGTTAACAATTTTGAATATCGCACCTTCAAGGGTAGTGCCATCAATATCATCCACTTTTGTTAACGTAACGCCACCTTTAATTAAAGCATTTTTTGCTGTAATAGAAGCGGCTGTAGTTTGGCTTTTTTCTATTTCAAATAGAATAGGCGTTTTGTCTAATTCATAGTGCTCAGGAGCTTTTGTTTCGACAAATTGGTATTTACCAGGGCGTAAATCTTTTGCTTCTATTTGTCCATGCTCATTTGTTGTTAATTTCTCATATCCAGGAATATTTTTTCCGTTGCGATCCTGAACAGTAAACTCTGCCCCTGCTAAAGTTTTATTATAATTATCCACTTTTGTTAAAAGAGCAGATCCTTTAGTTAAACTATTTGTCGCAGTTCGGTTTACTACTGTTGTTTGATCTTCAGAGATAGTAAACGGAATAAGTTTGCTATCTAATTGATAATGCTCAGGAGCCTTCGTTTCTTGTAAGTAGTAAGTTCCTGGTTTTAGTTTATCTATAATAATTTGTCCGTTATTATTTGTTGTTAATTTTTCATGTTCTGGAATTATTTTTTTGTCTTTATCTAGTAGTGTGAAAACGGCGCCTTGTAGTGTTGCGTTTTTGTTCAGGTCATCAGATTTTGTTAAAACTACTTTCCCGATAAACTTCTTATTTGCAAGTTTATATGTTGTAGTCTCTTGTGTACCAAGTTCAACAACTTTCCCTTGTTTTAAATCCCAGCTAATTACATAGCCTTCAGGAGCCTTTGTTTCTTTCAATAAATATTTATCGCGTTTTAAATTATTAAATTTAGCGATACCGTCTTTGTCTGTTGCAATTTTACGGATAACAGTTTTACCTGTACGATCGTATAAAGTAAATTCTGCCCCAGCTAATAGTACGTTCTTATTGTCGTTATCTACCTTTATAATTTCAAGGTTTCCACGACCTTTGGTAGCAGATCCTCCGCCTGAACCAGAAGACATTCTCACTTCAATCGTTTCAGTAGTTTCTGTGTTTTTAACTGTCAACTTATTGCCTGTGATTTTCGCTTTATTACTTACTTTTTCTTTATCGTCTGCATTAATAAGTGAGCGATATTCTAAAATATAAGCTCGATCAATTTTTTTCAAGAAGGCAATTTCGAAATGTTGCTTTCCGGTATTATTGTCTGTTGTTATTTTGAGTTTATAGTCTGTTCCTTCTTTTAATTCGTTTACTGTATCTTTTGTTAAATTTCCATATGGATCAACAGTTGTAGGATATAAGTGGAATGAATCTTCCACAATTACCTGATTTTCGGTGGGGTCATCTGTTACAACCGCATCTGCAATGGTTGATTGGCTTTCGTTAATTGCGATACTCCAATTAATATAGTTGTCGTCTTGCACAGCTTTTTTAGTAACGAAGCTGCCACCTTTATTTACTTGAGTGTCACCTGTAAGGGTATTTACAATTTTAGAGCCATCTTTTAAATCTGCCTCGTTTTTGTAGGTGCCTTGGATAAGTTCACCATCAAGGCTTGTTTTAAAGATAATATAGTAAGGTGAATTAATTGATTGTTTGAAATGAACCTTTAGGGTGTTTTTATTTTTCTCTGTAGGTTCTTCAAGTTCATATTTCTCAGTTGGTACAGCATTACCAGGTTGTGCATTATCAGGATTTCCATTTAAAATCATATCGCGCACTTCAATGGATCCAGGCACTAACTTTTGTTTATCTTGTATTACGTCTATAACATAAGGATCTTTAATCTCAACATTATTATAGTTAAAGCCTATTATCCAAGTAATTTCCTTCGTTTGGGCGTTATAAGAACCGTATTTATAACCATTTGCTTTTGTGAAAGTATCAGGATCGAAATTAGCTTCAACTTTATTTGATTGTGGATTAGAATCCGTATCTATCCAAGATAGGTTACCTGTGTTTTTAAATGAAGTTTTACCACTTTCTAGCTTTGTATAATCAAAGTCTGTCGTATATTTTACGACTAATGTCTTTGTCATATTAGACTGATACGCACCTATAAGAGTAATTTTGAAGCCTTTATCTGTTGCATCTAAAACATAGTCAGTCCCAGCTTGAAGGGTATAATTTCCGTCTTTAATTTCTAGTTTCTTATCTTTTAATTGTAATCCACCATGATCAAAGGTGTCCGTAATGATCGCGTTGTTTAATGGATAGTTGTTATTATTTACTATAATTGTCCAAGTTGTTGTTTTGTCTTTATAATTTGTTTCAGCTTTATTATTAGATTTAATAATATTTTGCTGCTTGAAGCTAGCTTCATTTTCTTTACTTGAATCATTATCAGCTGTAACTGTATTTTTTACTTTTCCATCTTCTATAACTTTATTAGTTGGCTTGGTTTTATAGGTAATCACATAAGCACTATTAATATCATCGTTAAACTGTAAATCGAATCCATTCTTCTTGTTACTTACAGTGTAATTATTAACAGCGTCTCCTGTTACAAGCGTTCCTTTTTCATTATATGAAGCGTTTTTCACAACAATAGAATTTGCATCTAGTTCGTGTGTATCGTCAAAAATATCTTTTAAAATCGCATCAGCTTTTTTGATCTCTCTTTGATCACCATTGTAAGTAATTGTCCACTCAATTGTTTGCGTCTTTGGATCATATTTACTTGTTTTATTTAAGTGTGTACCACGAGAAACCGTTACAGTAGAGCTTGCGTTTTGTTGCTTTTGATTATCACTCGTTATCGTAACGTTATTTCGGAAGCTTTTAATATTTTCATCGGTAATTTTTGTGGCATATTCGATTTGATATGCTTTATTGATAGAATCTTTGAAAGCAATCTCCAATTTTGAGCCATCTGATGAAATAATATTGTAATCTGTTGGCTCAGCTTCTGCACCACGCGTTACATTCCCATTAACATCAACTTCTAAATAATAAACTTTAATAGAATCTTTATTTAAGCTTGTACCTTGTGGAATGTTATCTTTAAAAACAGCGTTTTTAAGGGTGTCTTTCGTTTTGTTCATTTCTACTTTCCAATTAATTTCATTTGTATTAATTGGTCTATCAGGTAACCCTTTTTTATTCGTAGCTGTTTGTACATTAGGCTTAAAGTCAACTGTAATAGAAACATCCTTATCTTTAATCGGGAAAGGAATTTCTTGTGTTGTTGTACCTTTAATTTCAGCTTTATTAAATTCTGTCTTTAATTGTAGGTTACCAGCGACATCTGGATGCTCTTCAACATAATCGTTGAATGTCATCGTGACTTTTCCATCTTTTGTAACAGTAAAATTACCAATTTGATTGTTTTCACTATCATATAAAGGACTGTTAATTGTATTGTAAATTTTAAAATGTTTAGGAAGATCAAAAATATAGTAATCTCCACTTTTCACATTCATTGATTTTAAAAGTTCCCATGTAAACTCAATATTGGCAGGAGAATCTGTACTTGGACGGTTATCCTCTGTAAATGGTTTTCCGTCTTTATCCGTCAGCTTTACACCGGTTAAAATGTTTGTTGTTATTTGCTTTGGACCTGAATTTGTATTCTCAGCAGGGTCGCTTGCTAGCTTT
>NZ_JAKUDW010000167.1:0-6203 GCF_022662595.1 Bacillus cereus group sp. BfR-BA-01524
TGATAGATATATTCGAAAAATCGTTGATATAATTTCATTTACCACAGGATTGTTCAACAAATCGAAAAGAGAAGAGGTCATAGCAGACATCTCCTCTTTTCGAGTATATAGATTAGCGTCCAAACATCACAACAAAATCCCCATCCACTTTCTCCATCTCATACCCACGATACCCCTCCGAAAGCAAAGCCTGCTGTCCATTAGCATCATTCATTAGAATACTTTGAACATCCGTCCAATCTCTTTCTTTATCTCCGCGCAATTTCTTCACAAAAACATACCGCATACTCCCGCCATATTTCTCCTTCAATGCAGCAATCTCCATCCCTTGCGCAAACTTATCCTTCAAGCTCGGAATGTTAAAAGGAGCAACAGTGCAGCATACATAATCATATTTGCTATCTTCTTTTTGTAATTCTTCCATGATGACGTTTGCTAATATTTTTTGCATACCATTTCCTCGGCAGTTCGGATGAACGTTTGAGATTTCTTGATAGATGACGCGATGTAGTTCGCTTTCTGCTATGCCAATATCAAGCCCTAAATGTTCATCATCGATAGGCGGGACGAGTAGAGCGCGAAATGCGATGAGTTCGTTTTCGATAAAAGCACCGATCATCATGCCGTTTCCTTCTAGAATGTATTGAAATTCTTCTTGTGAGAGTGGTTGTAAACGACTTTTATCTTCTAGTGCTTCAACTACAATGTTTTGTAGTGATAAAATTTGTTCGATGTGCTCTAGTGATAGTAATGTAACGTGAAATGATTCGTTATTTTGTTTTAATGTTCCTTCGTATAGAGCCGTCATATGATAGTCCTCCTTTAGCGTACAACGTCTTGAAAGACGGTTAGTTCTTGTAGTGTATCTTCGTCTATTTCAATGCCGAGTCCGGGCTTTTCGTTTAAGCGAATGAATGGTACATCGTAATGTAAGTTTCCAATGTCTTTCGTGAATTTTAATGGTCCTGTTAGCTCTACGCTCGTAATGATTTTTTTTGAGAAAGCGACATGGAATCCTGCGGAAGAGGCAACAGATGATTCGACCATTGATCCCACTTGGCATTCAATACCGGCCATTTCAGCTTGATGAGCGAGCTTTACAGCTGGATATATGCCGCCGCATTTCATTAATTTTATATTCACTTTATCAGCAGCTTCTAATTTAATAATTTGGCGCATTTCACGAGAACTTTTTAGTCCTTCATCAATCATAAGCGGGAGGTCTGTCTTAGAACGGATATGAGCCATGGCATCAATATCGTCCGCGATAACAGGTTGTTCAATCCAGTCAATGTTTAAATGTCCTAATGAACGAAGTGCTGTTAATGTGTTTGCGCTATTTTTCCAGCCTTGGTTTACATCAACGCGAATAGCGATGTCATTTCCTACACGTTCTCGTACAGCTTCAATACGTTTTACATCTTCTTTTACATTTGTACCAACTTTCATTTTGAAAGATTGGTAATCTTTTTGAATCATAGAAGCAGCTTCTTCAGCCATGTTTTCTGGATCGGCAATACTTAAAACGTGAGTGACAGGGAATTCTTCATGGTAGCGCCCGCCAATTAATTGATATACAGGTTGATTTAGTTTTTTGCCCATTATATCAAAACAAGCAATATCAATTGCGGCTTTCGCTGTTGGAACACCGTAAATTGTATTGTCCATCATGTCGTGTATTTTTTCGATATTCATTGGATTTTTCCCAATTAGAGCAGGGGCTAGCGTATGTTTTAAAGTATGGAAAGTACTTTCCCATGATTCACCTGTGACGTGATCATCAGCAACGCCTTCACCGTAACCGATAATACCTTCATCTGTTTCCATTTTGACGATAATAGAGGGCATATCAGAATAAGAACCATAACTAATAACAAACGGATTGCGAAGCGGTAAACGAATTGCGTAAAGATGAATAGCTGTAATTTTCATTGAATAGAAACCCCTTCCTGTTTACAATAGTTTTATACATTTGATATAGTTGCCGTTAAATAGTCGTTAATTAATGATAAGGAGTTAGAGAAAATGATGATAAAAATTGCAGTTGTCGGTTCAAAGGAGTTTATGGAGAACCTTTTTCCTATTGCTCAAAAATTAGAGGGAATAGAAATTGATCCATATATTTACCTTCATCCGACGGAATCTTCTGAACTATTAAAGTGTCTAAAGCCTTGTGATGTCATCTTTTTCTCAGGTGCTTTACCTTATTATATGGCAAAAGAAATAAGAGAACAATTACGAATTCCAAGTACATACTTACAGCAAGACGAGACAACTGTCGCATCTTCAATTCTTTCTATCATGTATCATCAAAGTATTCAACCACATAACATTTCCATCGATTTAGTAGACCGCTCGTTTATTACAAATGTGTTCCATGATATCGGTATAAAAGAAAGTCCGCAAGTGTTGGATTATGAAAATATGCTGTGGAGTAAAGATGAGATAAATAGAGTTATTGATTTTCATGTAGCTAAATATCAATCTGGAGAGGCTCATTTAGCTTTAACTAGTATTCACGCTGTTTACGATGAGCTTCAAAAAATAGGTGTTCCTTCAGAGCGTATGATTGATCCAACACAGTCCATTATACATGGGCTAAAAGATGCGAAAATAAAAGCTGAGTTAGCAAAAAGCTATTCAGCTACTGTTGGTGCTTGTATTATTTCTTCCTTAGAATTACGAACGAGTTTGCTTGAAAAACTAGATGTCATTTCAAAAGAACTACGTGGTTCATTTAAACAAGTGGATGAAATGACATGCATTTTGTATACAACTCGTGGTGATATCGAATCAATTATTAAAACAAATGCGATAAATAACTTGTTTGCGAGCGTAGAAGGAACGATAGCAATTGGATTTGGTTATGGAAAAAACGTGAAAGAAGCGGAGCAAAATGCAAAAATCGCTCAAAGTTTTGCAAAGAATAATCCAATAGATCGTTGTTTTTATATACTAACAAGTGATAAAGATTTGTTTGGTCCGTTCCCGAAAGAACAGAGAGTACAAAGTTTGAAAAATGATAATCCGGAACTAATGAAAATAGCGAAGGAAACAAAGCTTAGTCCGGCCAACTTGTCAAAAATCATTCAATTTAGTCAATCGCACTCGTCATTGAAGTTTACAGCAGCTGACCTTTCTGAGTACTTACAAGTAACTCGAAGATCGACAGAAAGGTTGTTAAAGAAATTAGTTGATTACGGGTATGCTCATATTTGCGGCGAGGAAATGCCCTATCAACAAGGGCGACCTCGCGCACTATATGAACTGAATTTACCGCTATTTTTAAGCTTCTAGTTGAGCTTTTTGTTTCTTTAGTAGTTCTGCTTTTTCAATGTCTGATAGTTTTACAATTGTGAAGCCTGTTATACCATAAATGATTGAGATAATAGGTACGATGAAATTCAAAATAGCATAAGGAGCATATTCAAATGCACCTACGCCAAGTGTTGCGAGAATAAATACACCGCACGTATTCCAAGGAACGAAGACAGAAGTTAATGTTCCACCATCTTCTAATGCTCTGGATAAGTTTTTTGAATGTAGTCCTTTTTCCGTGTATGCATTTGCGTACATTCTTGAAGGGACAACAATTGAAATATATTGTTCAGAGCAAGTAAGGTTTGTTGCAAAACAAGATGCGATAGTAGAAGCGATAAGCCCTTTTGCTGATTTCGCTAACTTTAAAATTTGATTTACAATTGAGCGAAGAATACCTGTATGTTCTAATACTCCTCCGAAAGTCATAGCGACAATTGTCATAGAGACTGTATTCATCATCGAATCTAAGCCACCGCGGTTAAATAGTTCGTCTACTAGCTTGTTTCCAGTGTCTATAACAAATCCAGCTTGGAGTGCACCGACAGATGCTGAGACAGAACCACCTTGAATAAAGACTTGTGATAAGAATCCTAAAATAATACCGACGAGAATCGCTGGTATAGCAGGGACTTTTTTAGCGACCAATACCATAACGACTACGGGTATAATGAGTAGGAAAGGCGAGATAACAAAATTTTGTTGCAATACTTGTAACGTTTGATCGATGCTTTTCGCATCAATATTGTTAGCGCCGAAGCTTCTTCCTAAGACCGCGTAGACGATAAGAGTAATAATTAAACCTGGAACTGTAGTAAATAACATATGACGAATGTGTGCGAATAAATCTGTATTTGTTAATCCTGCGGCTAAGTTAGTTGTATCTGAAAGCGGTGACATTTTATCGCCAAAATAAGAGCCTGAAATAATGGCACCAGCAACCATTGGAGCTGGAATTCCCATACTTAGGCCAATTCCCATTCCAGCAACACCAATTGTTCCCATTGTAGACCAGGAACTACCAATTGCTAATGCAACGATAGAACAAATGACGGTAATGGAAACTAAAAATAGTGATGGAGTTAAAAGTTTTAAACCGTAATAAATCATCGTTGCGACGATTCCACCGCCAATCCAAGCACCAATTGTTAAGCCAACAAGAATAATAATGACGATAGCAGGTAATGCAAGACGAATCCCTTTATACATTGCTTCTTCAAGATCATTCCATTTGTAACCATAACGCCAAGCGACAATAGAAGCAACGGTTGTACCGATAATAAGTGGAACGTGAGGGGTTTGTTTTAATACAACAATTGTAACCATCATAACTGCAACGGTAATGATAATAGGGATAATCGCTATTCCAAAAGGTATTTCTTTTTTCATAAAGTTCCTCCTTGTTACGTATGTTTGTTTGTATTTTTGGAATTGTCGTAAAATAGACGTTTATTAGGTTATGATAACTAAAAGTTTATGTAAGCGTCAACATAAAAAACAGAAAATAAGGAATGTTCTAGTTGTTTGTTTAGTTTGTAATATAGGTGAGTAGTAAGCTTTTTAAGTATTTAAAAATAAACAATTGACTTTTTTCTTAAAATTCAATATGTTCATAAAAACATCTGTTTTTCATAAGTATAATTAACCCGAATCGTTTGTAATGTGGGAAGGAGACTGGAACGTTGAAAACATTAGAACTACAAGAGCGCTTAACGGAGATTTTTCAGCATTTACACGAAAACCCTGAAGTAAGTTGGAAAGAATATGAAACGACAGCGTATATTACTGACTTTTTAAAAGAAGAAGGAATTTCATATAGAACATTTGATGATTGTCCAGGTGTAATTGCTGAGATTGGAGGCGGGAATCCAGTTATTGCGATTCGTGCTGATATGGATGCACTTTGGCAAGAAGTAGATGGAGAATTTAAAGCGAACCATTCATGTGGTCATGATGCTCATATGACTATTGTAATGGGACTTATTTTACAATTGAAAAATATGAGATGGAAAAATGGTACGGTTAGATTTATTTTTCAGCCGGCAGAAGAGAAGGGTAATGGTGCTTTGAAGATGGTGGAGAAAGGTGCTGTAGATGATGCTGATTTCTTATTTGGTGTCCATCTAAGACCGATTGAAGAACTATCTTTGAAACAAGCAGCCTCATCTATTCGCCATGGAGCAGCAGGATTTTTAGAGGGTATGATTCATGGGGAGGATGCACACGGGGCAAGACCACACCAAGGTGTGAATGCAATTGATGTCATTTCCATGATTAATATCGGTTTGAAAAATATTTGGCTGCCACCGCAAAGTTCTTATTCAGTAAAAATGACGAGATGCCAAGCTGGTGGTGATAATTTAAATATTATTCCGGGAAATGGTCATTTCAGTTTAGATGTAAGAGCAGAGAGTAATATACTATTAGAAGAATTAAAGAAAAAGATTGAGCATGTCATAGAATCAGCAGCATCGATGGGATCAAAAACTTCATACGAATGGATGGATCTTGCACCAGGAGCGGAGGTTTCTGAAGAAGCAGAGCGCTTTATGCGTAAAGGTATTCTCGAAGCGTATGGGGAAGAGAGATGTACGGGACCGCTCTATACGACGGGAAGCGATGATTTCCATTACTATACAGTCAAAAGACCACATTTAAAAGCTGTCATGCTTGGACTAGGAGCAAACCTACAACCTGGATTACACCATCCGTATATGAGGTTTGATCATAGTTGTATTATGGATGGGGTAGAAATATTGAAACAAACTGTATTGAAAGTGTTAGAAGACAGGGGCTAGAGAGCTCCTGTTTTTTTGTCGTGAATTGTCGGCAAATCGATATATTTGAAAAAACGTTGATATATTTTGAGTTATGATAGATATATT
>NZ_JAKUDW010000168.1:0-5917 GCF_022662595.1 Bacillus cereus group sp. BfR-BA-01524
TCCAAATATATCAGCGCAACTCAATTTATATCGGCGATTTTTCAGTTATATCGACTTACCGACAAAGCCTGACAATCTACGCAAAAAGAAAGAGGCTGCCCGTTATGGTAGCCTCCCTTATTTTTAGAAGAATAAATGTAAGAAATCTTCTGTTGTAATGTTACCGAAGTAGCGTGCGATATCTACGCCTTCTAAAGCTGCAGTGAATGCATCTTTATCGAACTGAATGCCTGTTAGACGCTCTTCAATATCATGAACATCTAGTGAACCGAAGAAGTCGCCGTAAATTTTGCATTCTGTTACTGTTCCTTTTTTCACTTCCAGACGAACGTCAACTTGTCCAACTGGGAAGCGGTGTGAATGTTGTAAGTTGAACTTCGGTGATTTTCCGTAGTTCCAATCCCAATTTTGGTAACGTTCTTCAGAAAGTTTGTGGATCTCTTTCCAATCATGTTCTGTTAATTCGTACGTTGGGATTTCTGTTTCTCCTTCGAAAATTGTTTCTAGAAGAAGTTGTCTGAACTCTTCTGTCGTCATTTCTTCGTTTAGAAACTCTGTAATGTTCGCAACGCGGCTACGGATTGATTTAATTCCTTTTGATTGAATCTTATCCATTTTTACTTTTAGCGCTGATACGACGTGATCGATTTCAGAGTCAAATAGTAACGTACCGTGACTGAACATACGACCTTTCGTTGAGAACTGCGCGTTACCTGAAATTTTTCTACCTTCAGCTAAAATGTCGTTACGACCACTTAGTTCTGCATTTACGCCTAATTTACCAAGCGCTTTCGTTACAGGCTCAGTAAATTTTTTGAAGTTACTGAAACTATCTCCATCATCTTTCGTAATAAAGCTGAAGTTTAAGTTTCCTAAATCATGATATACTGCTCCTCCGCCTGATAGACGACGAACGACATGAATACCTTTTTCTTTTACGTAATCTGCATTAATTTCTTCTACTGTGTTTTGGTTTTTACCAATGATAATCGAAGGCTCATTAATGTAAAACAGTAAATATGTTTCGTTAATATCTAAATTCTTCACACAATATTCTTCAATCGCTAAGTTTATTCTAGGATCTGTAATTCCTTTATTATCAATAAATAACATCGTATCACCTCATGAGTTCCATACGTAGCCACTATGCGCTAGCGTAATATGGCCACTGAAAATTTGTTTTGCTTCTGTTACTAAATCAGATGGGTTGCCTGTATGCGGTAAGTGCGTTAATAAAAGTTCTTTTACATTCGCATCTTTTGCAATACTTGCTACTTCTGTACTATTCATATGCCCTGCTTTTGCAGCCTCTTGATGTGCATACATATTACACTCACAAATGAAAAGATCAGCATCTTTTGTGAATGGAATGAATTCAGGAATATAACTTGAATCAGCGCTGTATACTACAGCATCATCTCCAGCTGTAATACGCATCGCAAAGCATGTAACAGGATGAACAGTTTTTAAGAACGAAATCGAGAATGGTCCAACTTGAAGTGTTTCTTCTGGATTGTACACGATTCCTTTCGTATGTGGTTCATGTGTTAAAGAATGGAATCCATTCTCGTCAAACGTATGACCGTATATTGGTAATTCCGGTAGTTGCCTTGTTGTCGCACTCGTAATTAATCTCGCATATTGCAATACCCCAATGTCCGCAACATGATCGTGATGATAGTGTGACAGTACAACTGCATCTATATCAGATGGTGTTATATATTTTTGAAGCTGTGCTAGTACACCACTACCACAGTCTACAAGTAAACGAAAACCATCGTGTTCAAACAAATACCCCGACGTTGCTTCTCCCGCTTCTGGAAAGCCGCCCCAAAAGCCGACAACAGTCATTTTCATATGTATCCATCCTTTCTAAAACCGAGTAGGAATGCAGTTTTTCTCCGTACTTGAGAAAGTTTTTTACTTACATCCTACATTGTTAACTATAATCCATTTCCTAAACTTTTTCATTAATTTTCAATTTTGTTATAAAACAGTTGTTGACTTTTATTTTTTGTACTAATACAATGATAGTAAGAAATGGAAATGGAGGGATTGACATGATCGATCAACCAATGGAGTTTTTCAGAAATTTACCGACGAAAACTTGTGCGCACTGTGGGAAAGAAATTGATGAGCAACACGAAGCATACCATAACAAATGTGACGATTGCGTTCACGAAGAATAGTAGTTTGTGAACATAAAAAAACCTAGCAGACATAGTCTACTAGGCTAATAACATCTTATCCTTCATCGTTGAACCTTTCACCAAGAGCTCCAGTTCAAACTCATACAATTCTTTTTTTCGATAATTTTTCGTATGGATTTTATCCATCATCAGGTCGACAACTTTTCGGGCCATTTCATCAATTGGCTGTTCAATTGTCGTAATACCTGGTTCTGTAATCTGCGATAATATTTGATTATCAAAACCGATAACAGCGAGATCATCTGGAATGCTCAAGTTATGGTGCTTCGCCTCTGAGATAATTCCAGCTGCTACCTCATCGCCTCCTGCCAAAATCGCGGTAGGATTTTTTTTGTCCTTTAATACTTCATGGAATATTCGTTTTCCATCCTCCCAAGAGAAAGCGTTTTCAAGAAAATCAATCGCTTCTACTTGGCGGCTCTTCTCAGTTATTGCACGTAAAAAGCCCATTTTTCGCTGCTGGCTAACTAATTTGGTTTCGTTACCACGGCAAAAAATAAGATTACGATACCCTTGATCTAACACATGCTTCGCAGCTATGTATGCTCCTTGCGCATGATCAAACTTCACTGTTGGAATATTTGCTTCCTCAATATATTCATTACATAACACGATTGGACCGTGCTGTAAGTATGGCTCTACATCTTCCCACGGATTTTCTAGTGAACATAGAATAATCCCATCTACTTGTTTCGTAGATAATAATTGTAAATACTCCATCTCTTTTTCTGGTAAATATCTTGTTTGACAAATAATCAGTTTATATTTATGTTCAGAAGCTGCAATCTCGATTGCTTCAATAAATCTACTGAAAAAAGGATTTGTAATCCTTGGAACTAGCACCGCAATTGTTTCCGTTTTTTGTTTACGAAGCCTTCTCGCCGCAGAATTAGGAACGAAGCCTAAATGCTTCATTGCTAATTGAACCCTTTTTTTCTTCTCATCTGAAACATATGGATGATTATTAATCACCCTAGAAACCGTTGTCCTTGATAACCCCGCTAATTTCGCCACGTCCTCTATAGTCGACACGAAATTCTCCCCCTTTGCATGAAAACGTTTTCTTAAATTGATTATATAGTATATTATTGGAAACTGCAATATCGGTTGTTATGATTTTACTATATTAATATTATACATAGGAAAAAGTCTGTTAATGCAGGGGCAATATACTGCTTTTAGAAATTTACAGTAGGTACATTCCTTTTCTTAATACCATATATCCTTTATTCCATATAAAAGCCCATCAATACGTCGTCTCCATATGATCCATCTTCATATTTAATTTGCTTTCGTTGTCTGCCTTCTTCTACAAATCCCATACGTTTGTACACTGTAATTGCCCGATCATTAACAGAAACTACACCTAAGCAAATTTTCTCTAAACCTTTCTGCCCTTTCGCCCAACTAATAAGAAATTCAATTAATTTCGTACCGATGCCTTGATTACAATACGCCTCTTTAATCCCCATTCCCATTGTGCCTGCGTGTTGTAACCGTTCTAGTTCATATCGTTTGAAAAGTAAAAAGCCTACCACCTTATAATCTACTTCATACACGATATAAAGATTACCTTTCTCATTACTTTTCCGTATCTTTTCTCTTTCTGCATCAATATCATTCGGCAATTTCTTTGGAGATACTATGAAAAACTTTGTAGTACTTTCCGATAATATAATTTCTTTTCTAATGTTCATTATTGCTTCTGCATCAGCCTCTTTTACTAATCGTATCACTGAATCACCTCGTACTTTTTCTTTTAAAAAATAATATTAAAACTATAAAACGTCCAATATGCAATATTGCATATTGAGAATCTTTTTACTCTTGATACAATATTCATACATCAAAATAAAAGGAATGTATGCAATGAATCCAATCTTAACAGCTGCAAAACAACTATTACATAAAGAAGAAAAGATTTTATCTACTTTAAAATGTTCACTTACTGGCTATATGATTACGCATAAAGTCCCGTATCCTGGCATGTTACTTGCTACTAATAAAAGACTGCTCTTTTTTAGCCAATATAAAAACACATTCATTGCCGAATTTGATTATGAAAAAATTCTATCCATAGAAACGAAGAGAAGAATCTTTGATAAAAAAATAATATTTTATTATGAAGATGAATATATAACGCTTGGATACATTACAAGTTCGAATGTTGAAGCGTTCATAGACTTACTACAAAGAAACAGCAAGACTAGCACAGACTTATAATCAGCGGGGATCCCCTCGCTGATTCATTATTTTAACTCCTCCCACTTCGTCCAAACTTCTCTCCCGTTTATACGGTACATATTATCCTCTCTATCCATAAACCCCTGTACAATAAATTCACGTCTAATTGTACAAAAATCATCATGATATTGTTTTATAAATGTATTAATTTCTTTTTCTGTATATTGATTTCCAGCATTTAATTTGCTAATTAAATGCTCTAACAATACTAGTTTTTTCTTCTTTTGACCTGGAATCGATTTTAAACGATCCTCTTTATCGAAAAAGTTACGAATGGTCGTATCACGGAATTTCATTTCGCTCTCTGTCATTTTTTATCCTCCATCGGTTTTTATACAATAAAATTTATCGTTTATCTTTACTATCCTTCTTCATTCTTTCACTTACAACATCCATAAAGTAATATCCACTAATTAGCACATAGTAAACTACAAGTATCCCTAGTGCATCTTTCATACTTGTATATTTTTCTTTATGAAACAAGATAGGTGAAAGGGCGTAAACAAGAAAGATGATTAGCGGATTTACGATAAAATAATAAGTAAGATTTCCTCTCATCATATCAGCTCCTCTACCCTATGTTTCTCTGTAAATTATTGTAATTCCTTTTCTTTCGTTTCTATAGCTTTTAGAAAGATTTATAGATGAACTAAGGAAACGATGCCCTATATTTTAAAAAAAAAGCACCAAAAAGGTGCTTTTTTTACGCTTCAATCGATTGATTTTCAGCAATATTTTTAAATTGTCGTTTGTGCATCAAAGTTAAGGAAGCAATCGTTCCAAGTGATAATACAACGATAAAGGTCATGAGCATTCCTATGTTTTTCCACATGAAGTCAAAGTCTCCACTCGATACGACTGCTTTAAATCCTGATACAGAGTATGTCATCGGTAACCAAGCATGAAATGGTTGTAAAAACTTCGGAATCAATTCTAGTGGGAATGTTCCGGCACTCGTTGTAAGCTGCATAATTAATGTAATGATGGCGATAAAACGGCCTGCATCACCGAATGCTGTTACTAAACATTGAATTAATGCGATAAATGCTAAACTTGTAATGATACTAAAGAGTATGAAGTACGGAATACTTTGTACTTCTACACCTAATCCGAACAGTAATATGACATCTGCTACTATCGCTTGAATAATACCGACCGATAGTAAAACACCGAACTTACTAATAAACCAGCTAAATCCTGATTTTGGAACACCGACTGTATCACGTAATGGATATACAATTGATAATAGTAATGCCCCAACGAATAAACCGAGTGATAAGAAATACGGCGTAAATCCAGTTCCGTAGTTTGGCACTTCCGCCATTTTCTCCGTCTTCACTTTTACAGGACTTGCAAACATATCATACGTTTTATCCGTCCCTTTTACTTCACCAGTTTTCTCTGCCCCTTCGCCAAGTTTCTCTGCAAGTTCACCTGAACCATCGTTTACTTTCACTAGTCCA
>NZ_JAKUDW010000169.1:0-5859 GCF_022662595.1 Bacillus cereus group sp. BfR-BA-01524
CAAAAGAAGGAAATTAAATAATATATAGTTATAACGAGGAGCATCCAAAAAGTGGTGCTCTTTTTATATTATAGGGATTAATTAGTTTTACTGAATATAGAACTGTAGGAGGAATTGAGACTAGAACATGGGGGCCTATCTCTTCAAATCATGGTGTTTAGGGCAATAGTTTTGGTGGTAACGTTACAATACAAACATTTTATTGGAGATTTTCTAAATTTACATACACTCTAGATAGACTACATATCAACTTCAGATACTTGTTTTATGATACAAGTAATCAAACAAAAGGAGGGCAATACAAAATGATTAAAACAGTATTAACAGGGCACTCTTTTAAGTACAGGAGATTATTAGCAGGTGGAGCAAATGTTGAAGATGTACAGACAGATAAGCATATTCCATATGAACAAGATGAATTGCAGCAAACTCTAGAAAAGTACGATTCGAAGAAGTTTGAGTTATAAAAAGAAAATAGATAAATGAACAAGAGAAAAGTATTTTTATTTTCATTTGGATATAGGACTTGAATCAAACTTTTATACTAAAATATATAGGGCAAAAAGGAGGGAGTACATTGCACAAAATTATTTATGGAATATTAATTTTAATATATACTTTGTATTCATTTTTTGTAAGTGATGGAAGTGAAGTAAGGTTTATTATGCTGTTAACTATAGTACTTATCTTTTCTGTGGTTTTAGAAAAAGGAAATGCAAACAAAAAGACTGATTAAGGATCGTTTTGTTTGCATTTTTTTAATTGGCTATTACAGTCCAGATGTTTTAGGGGGAGCACCAAATTTCATTTTGGGGGCACTATTAAATTTTTAGTTGATGAAAATACGGTGCAACTCCTACTAGAGAAAACACCGCCTAAAATAGAAAACTTTTAACCTATTATCCTCTATTCCGTAGCTTTTAAGGTATTTAACACGACTTTGGTTGCGTCTGCAATAAGTTTATCATCATATTTAGCATCTTCTTTATCATGATTAGAAAGTATAGCAAGAACAATCGGCTTTTTATTTGGTGGCCAAATAATTGCGATATCATTTCTTGTTCCGTAAGATCCCGCGCCTGTTTTATCAGCTACTTCCCATCCTTTTGGTACGCCCGCACGAATCAATTTATCTCCAGTTGTATTTCTCTTCATCCAATCTACTAATAGTTCACGTTTTTCTATTGGAAGTGCAGTCCCTAATGTAAATGATTGAAGCGTCTTAGCTATTGCTTCTGGTGTACTGGTATCATGTGTTTCTCCTGGATGCACTTCATTTAATTCAGGTTCAAATCGTTCTGAAGTAGTAACAGTATCTCCCATTTCTCTCAAGATTTTTTCAAATTCAGAGGGACCTCCTAACTGTTTAAGAATCAAATTATGTGCTGTGCTGTCACTATATCGAACTGAAGCATCTGCAAGTTCTTTTAACGTCATTCCTGTATCAACATGCTTTTCAGTAATTGGATTATAATTAGAAAGATCTTCATGAGTATACGTAATTCTTTGATCAAGAGCTTCTAATGAGTTCTTGCGTAAAAGAGCGCCCGCAGCTAATGATTTAGATGTAGATGCAAACGCAAAACGATCATCTGAATGATAAGCAATCGTTTGATTCGTACCTGTGTCCAGTGCATAAATACCAAGCTTAGCATCATATTCTTTTTCAAGTTTAGCAAAAGATTGATTACCTGTATTTTCTTGTTTAATTTGATTAGCTTGATTCGTTTGTTTAGGTGGTTCAGATTGAGCATTACTATTGGAACAGCCTATAAGTGATACACATGAAAGTAATACTACAGGTACAATCTTTTTGTAATGTAAAATGTTATAGAACTTGTTTAAAACGAACATAAATTTTCAACCTCTTTCAAGAATATATGGATTTTGTCTAGGTATTCTAAATACCGATGCAATTAAAGATGACATAAGGTAACAATACTACTGCAGCTGAAATTTCACAGGTTAAATGACATCCAAAACGTTTATCCCGCTATTTGCCGGGCAGTAAGACCCCCGCTGATTAAAGTTTCACTTTATATGATTGATAAGTCACAGTTTGCGTTATTTCTTTTTTGTTTCCACTTGTAATGGTTCACCTGTGAAAGTATTACAATACATGTTTTTTACTTTTGGGAATAATAAGTCCTTTCATTTTTTTGTAATACATAAAAATAGATGTCAAACGGGATATGTTGTATCCAATCTGGACAACTCATATTAGAAATACACTTATTAGACACTCTAAGTAATAAATTTGTTCCACTTTAAGATGAGGAAGAATTTGGGGTTTTTAAAATAACAATGGAACTACGTGTTTTTTCGTCATACAAAAACCTCTACATATAAGTAGAGGTTTTTAAATTGCATATTAGTGAATTATGCTTTTTTAGATAAACGAAGATAATAGAATACATAATTTTAACTAGACTTATTATTAACTAATGTATCCCCACCAAGCTCCGCCTCAATCTGCGAAGTCTTCGATGACTCATCCATACGCCAATACGTAATAAAGCTGATTGCAATACATCCAGCTACGTAGAAGTAGAATAGTGATTCCATTCCGATACTTTTTAGCCATAATGCGATGAACTCAGCAGTTCCGCCGAATATCGCAACTGTGAGGGCATATGGTAAACCTACGCCGAGTGCGCGAATTTCAGTTGGGAAGAGTTCTGCTTTTACAATTGCGTTAATGGAAGTGTAACCAGTAACAATAATGAGACCGACCATCATGAGTAAGAATGCTACGATTGGTTCTGTCGTTTTTTCCATGAAGAAGAAGATGGGCGCTGTTAATAATGTTCCGAGAATACCGAATGCCATTAATAGTGGGCGGCGTCCAATTTTATCGGATAGTAGCCCAGCAATCGGTTGAAGTACAACGAATATAAGTAGTGCGACAAAGTTAATCCAGCTTACAACTTCTTTCGGAAGGCCGACTGTGTTTACCATGAACTTTTGTAAATATGTTGTGTACGTATAAAATGCAACGGTGCCTCCTAAAGTTAGGCCGACTACTGTTAATACTGCTTTCGGATGTTTCATAAGAGCGCTAATGGTTCCTGCGCTTTCACGTTTTTGTGATTTTATGTTTGAGAACTGCTCCGACTCATCCATCGTGCGGCGAAGCCATAATACAGCTACTGCACCCATCGCTCCAATAATGAACGGAATACGCCATCCCCAAGCTTTCATATCTGGTTCGCTTAGTAATTGCTGAAGAACAATTTGAACGCCTAACGCAACCATTTGTCCAGCAACGAGCGTTACATATTGGAAACTTGAATAAAAGCCGCGGCGTCCACTACTAGCCATTTCAGATAAATACGTTGCGGAAGTCCCATACTCTCCGCCGAGTGATAATCCTTGTAGTAAACGGGCAAGAACTAAAATAATTGGTGCCATAATACCGATGCTTTCGTAACTAGGTGTACAGGCGATAATTAAAGAACCACCAGCCATAACTGTAATCGAAAGCGTTAATGCTGCCCGGCGTCCGTGCCGATCCGCATAACGTCCCATTAATAAACTTCCGATAGGGCGCATTAAAAAACCAACTGCGAAAATAGCTGCTGTGTTCAGTAACTGACTCGTTGGATCACCTTTAGGAAAGAACTCTGCTGAGAAGTAAACAGCGAAAGCAGAGTAAACGTACCAGTCATACCATTCAATTAAATTGCCGACAGAACCTTTAAAGATATTGCCAGCGACTCGGTTTGATTTTACTTGAGCCATACTAATTCCTCCTCTTGCTTAGTAATAAAATGATAAATATGAAAGCGTGTTCATTCTAGTTGAATTGTACTGTCTATAGAATAAAATCTCAATATTATGACAATTTTATTCTTTTTGTACTTTATGTTCATGGAGAGTTTTAATAGTTGCTTCATTATTCGTTTTGTCATAATAATAGAAAAAGGAGATTGATAGTTTTGAATATTTTATCAAAGGATATGAAGCATGAAAAAATCACGCAAAGTGTCATTACAAACGAAAATAGTAAGCTTAATTATCGCGTTAATTTTATTTGTCGTTCTCCTATTAGCGGGAATGTTTGTTTACATTCAGTCCGTTGATACGAAGCGCCAAGTAGAACAGTTAGCACTGCAAACGGCTAAATCTCTTTCTTTTATGCCAGCGATAAAAGAGGCTTTTCAATATAACGAGCATAAAAGTACCATTCAATCCATTGCGGAACAAGTTCGTGAGCAAGCTGGTGCGGATTATGTCATTATAGAAGATCGCTATGGGGTTATGTATTCCCATTCAAATTCTGAGTTAATTGGTAAAAAGAGTAACAATCCATATAACTATGAAGCACTCACTTTTGGCGGATACTATACGCTTGAAGGAAATGGTACAAGTGGCCCGGCTTTAATGGCGAAGGCACCTATTATTGTTCATAACGGAGATTACGATCAAGTAGTAGGCATTGTGACAGTAGAGTTTTTAATAAAAGGTATTCAATCTAACATATTGAGCAGAACGAAAGAAATTATACTCTTTTCTTTAGCTGTATTATTAGTCGGTATTGTTGGTGGAATTCTTTTAGCACGTAGCATTCGTAAAGATACACTCGGCTTAGAGCCGAATGAAATCGCAGCGCTATACCGGGAACGAAGTGCGATACTACTATCTATAAAAGAAGGAATTATCGCTATTGATCAAAACGGTTTTATTACGATGATGAATACGTCGGCAGAAGAAATGTTACATGTAAATGATGATTATATGCAGCAGCACATTTCAAAAGTTTTACCGGAATTTAATATGGAGAGGGTGCTAGAAAACGATCAAGAAATTGCGTTTCAAGATAAGGTGTTTATTTTAAATATGACGCCGATACTCGAAAATAACAGTACGGTAGGAGTTGTATGTAGTTTTAGGGATAAAACAGAACTGCAAAACCTTGTGAATACGATATCTGAGGTAAGAAAATATTCCGAGGACTTACGTGCTCAAACACATGAATTTACAAATAAGCTGTTCGTCTTATCAGGATTACTTCAGTTAGGACATTACAAAGAAGCAATTGAATTTATCCAGCAAGAATCTAATATTCATCAAAGTCAAAATCATATTTTATTCCATCAAATTCATGATGCGAAAGTACAAGCTATTTTATTAGGAAAAATCGGAACAGCGTCTGAGAAGAAAATTGATTTTCATATTGAAGGAGATAGTGCACTTCATCCGTTACCAGACCATATAAAAGTGTCGCACCTCATTACGATTCTTGGCAACATAATCGATAATGCATTTGATGCAGTAAGTGAACGAGAGGAAAAGAACGTTTCCTTCTTTGTTACAGATATTGGGTACGATATTGTGTTTGAAGTGATAGATAGCGGGATCGGGATACCGGCAGAAAAAATAACGACCATTTTTCAAAAAGGATTTTCAACGAAAGGAACTGATTGTGGTTACGGACTAGCAAACGTGAAAGAAATGATAGAACTACTCCAGGGAACAATTGAAATTCAAAACGAGAAAAATGGGGGAGCTATTTTTACAATTTACTTTCTGAAAACATTGAAAGAAAGTACATGACAAACAGGGGGATGGACATATGTTGAAGGTTGCAATTGCAGAAGATGATTTCCGCGTCGCGCAAATTCAAGAAGAGTTTTTATTAAAAATAAAGGATGTAAAAGTGATCGGAAAAGCATTGAACGCGAAAGAAACGATAGAACTACTACAAAGGGAAGAAATTGATTTACTTCTATTAGATAATTATTTACCAGATGGAATCGGAACAGACTTACTGCCGAAAATTCACGCAGATTTTCCAAACGTTGATGTCATTATGGTTACTGCGGCGAATGAAAACCATATGTTAGAAAAAGCGATTCG